>PLMS01000018.1 GCA_003142575.1 Ignavibacteriota bacterium | reverse complement strand
GGAGGTGTTCCTTGAAACGTACGCGTTTGAGGATTGAAAGTTAACCACGAAGGTAATCCGCTTGCTTGATATGTAAGGGTATCTCCGATATCCGAATCAAGAAATGTACTATCGGGAACTTGGAATGTAAACAATTGGCCTACATAAGCAGTTTGACCTGGAATCGATTTATTGAGAAATGGTGCAAAGTTTGACGTTGCTGAGATTGCGATCTTCAAAGGATTTGTTTTTCCAGTGATGTGATGATACACTCTGACCGTATCATTAAAATTGGCACGGATAGTCGGTCGAAATGTGATTTTGATCGAGTCGGATGAAAGCAAATTAATATTTTGACCGGCAAAATTCTTGTTCAAAGAAAATGTTGCAGTATCCGAAACTGTCACACTGTCAATCGTTAAGCTTTTCGAGCTGAGGTTCAGTAATTCAATCCCCGCAGTTTTTTGACAGCTCGTGGAACATTGCAGACTGATAGAACTGCTTGAAAGACAAAAGTCGCTCACATCGAGCGATGAAAGCAGCTTTGCAAAAAAGCCGCCGTATGCGCCGATATCGTTTCTCACCGTTCCCTGTGATGGAGAAAGTGCGAAGCCGGGATGGCTGGAGTTTTCAATATCATTGTCGCCGATGGCGGCATCACCAGCATCGATACATGGCGATGTTGGAGAAAGAAGGAATGAACATTCGACAAGTTGTGGAGGTACTGAGATGTTTGTGCCGGATGAATAATCTTCTATATCGTTGTAATTAACATTTGAAAAATTTGTTATTTGTCCACCGCTCGCCTGTCTGTTTCCCCAAACGATATTATTTATAACAATGGGAATAGTCGTTGAACCATTCAAGGATATTCCGATTCCACCTCCCGTCGTAGTGGATATATTTCCGACGATGGTATTGTTTTCTATAATTCCACCATTTTGCGGAGCTTGCCATATTAATATTCCACCACCACCTTCTGATTGTCCACCGGTGTTATTATAAATAATATTATTCTGTATCTTTCCTTTGGACCAATTAAGGACAATTCCTCCTGCATAACCTGCTGTATTCGAAGCAACTATGTTGTTATAAATACTCGGATTGCCATAGAATGAGGAAATACCCCCTCCACCGCCGTTTGTTGTGCCGCTTTGAGGTACGGTAATATTATTCCTAATGATATTATTTCTTATAATTGCTGAACTATAGCTTAGTATTACCCCAGCTCCTTCCTGCCAATAAATTCCTGCCAAATATTTTGTTCCTGTCCCGCCGGTAATAGTAAAACCATCAAGCACAGCTGTAGAATCTTCATTATTTATAAATTGGACTGTGCTTGCGGTATCTTTATTTGCACATGTACTTCCGTTAATAATTGTGTTTTGTACTGTCTGCCAGTTCTTCGTGTACATGTAATTGCTGGCAACAAGGATTCCTTTACCATGATATCTGATATTCTCAAAATATGTTCCTTCAGCAACAAGCACCGTGTCACCATTGCTCGCAGCATTTATGGCAGATTGAATGCTGGTGTAATCCTGGGGGACTCGTACTATTCGTCCAAGAAGCGGACTCGTGAGCATAAGAGTGCTCAAAATGTATAATTGTATTTTTAGCATAATAATTCCTTTTATGATTGTGTGAAGTTGCTATTTTATTAAAACCATGTTATTGGTTTTGCTGTAATTGCCTGATTGCAAATAATAGAAATACATGCCGCTGGGCATTGCCGAGGCGTCCCAGCGAATTGAATACTGTCCTGCTTCTTTCCTCGCATTAACCAATGTGGCTACTTCTCGGCCGAGGATGTCAAATACTTTCAAGATCACATGGCTTGATAGAGGAAGATGGTAACTGATCGTTGTCACCGGGTTGAAAGGATTCGGATAATTTTGACGCAGTTCATATTTAGTAGGCGACGTTGGTGAATTATCAACGTCGGTCAGTGGCGCTACAACGGCCATACGTAAAGTTGTAGAAGCGCTTGCGAGAAGAAGATCGTTCACCGTTATTCCTATGGTTATCAGGCGGACAGTTTGAGGAGGTGTTCCTTGAAACGTACGGGTCTGTGCGTTAAAGCTTAACCATGAAGGTAATCCGCTTGCTTGATATGTAAGCGTATCTCCGATATCCGAATCAAGAAATGTACTGTCGGGAACTTGGAATGTAAACAATTGGCCTACATAAGCTGTTTGATTAGGTATCGATTTGTTGAGAAATGGCACGGAGTTCGATGTTGCTGAGATTGCGATCTTCAAAGGATTTGTTTTTCCAGTGATATGATGATACACTCTGACCGTATCATTAAAATTGGCACGGATAGTCGGTCGAAATGTGATTATGATCGAGTCGGATGAAAACAAATTAATGATCTGACCGGCAAAATTCTTGTTCAAGGAAAACACCGATGTATTTGAGAGAGTAACACTATCGATTGTTGCTTTCTTTGAACTCAAGTTGAGCAGTACTATCCCGGATGACCCTATTTGGCCGATAGGACATGTAACGGTAATGGTAGTACTAGAAACAACAATATCGCCAACATTGAGCGACGGAAAGGTCTTTGCAAATGCACCACCATACGCACCCATGTCATTCCCCAATGAACCTCTAGATGGCAGTAATGCCATTCCGGGATTGAGAGGGTTTTCAACATCATTGTATAGAATGGCAGGGTCACCGGCATCGATGCATGGAGACGATGGAGAAAGAAGAAATGATCCTTCTTGAAGTTGTGGATATACCGAAATATTTGTTCCGGAAGAATAATCTTCTACATCACTATAAGAAACGTATTCCGGACTTGTGATTTGTCCGCCCATAGCTTGTCTATTTCCCCAAACAATATTATTCTTTACGGTAATGGGGGCATTGCCTGCTGCGATACTGATTCCACCCGCACTTGCTCCCGAATAATTATTTATTATAGTATTGTTTTCTACAAATGCGGAATATTGAGATGGCTGCCAAATTTGAATTCCACCACCATCCGAAACAGAACCACAATTATTATTAGTGATAATATTATTTCGTACTTTTCCTCCCGAGAAGTCAAGAAGTACACCGCCTGCGTAACTACCTGAATTTGATGCAATCACATTATTATATATTGTCGGGTTGCTATACATTGAGCCAATACCACCCCCGGCTCCTAATGCTGTTATGACATTATTATTCATGATATAGTTGTTACGGATAGTTGCAGAACTGCTATGGAGAATTATTCCTGCTCCAAACTGGCCAACATAGCCGAAAGACAATGTGTATCTTGATCCTCTTCCGCCGGTAATGGTGAAACCATCCAATACAGCGGTGGAATCTTCACTATTCATAAATTGTACAGTACTTGCGTTGTTATCATCGGTTGCTGTGCTTCCATCGATGATCGTGTTCATTACTGTTTGCCAATCTTTTGTGATGAAATACCTGCTTGTTACAACAATTCCTTTTCCTTTGTATTTGATATTTTCGTAATACGTCCCTTCTGAAACAAGGATTGTATCCGAGTTTTGTGTTGCGTCAATAGCGCTTTGGATAGTAGAATACTCTTGAGGAACGGTGAGTATTTTACTCAACAAAAAATGTGTTGACATCAACATCAAGGCGAATAAAAGTGTACTATTTTTCATGATGTGTTCCTTTAATTAAGATGATATGAGTGATAGAGTGTTCGTTGAATGTGTCGATATAATTGTTTTTCTCTCGAGTTTATCAGACAATGGGGATATTGTTCCATTATTCAGAATGAGAGTTCGATCGAAATGGATATCCGGGAAGCTGCCATGCGTTGCTACGAACAGTGCCGCATTCGTTTTCTCTCTATATGAGCGAAGGAGATGAACTATTTGTTCGGCAGTTTCTGCATCTAAATCGCCGGTCGGTTCATCAGCGAGGATTAATTTTGGTTCTCTGATCAAGGTGCGGGCAATTGCAACCCTTTGCTGCTCACCCATACTGAGTTCTCCGGGAAGATGGTTTAAGCGATCAGCCAGACCTATTTCTTCTAAAAGAGCTTGCGTGCGTTTACGCTTTGTTTTTGGGGATGTAAGAATATCTTCTAAAGCGGCTTCAACATTTTCGAGGGCAGTCCATGATGGAATAAGGTTCAAATTCTGGAAAATAATTCCTATGTGAGTACGCCGAATAGACTCTAATTGTTTTGGTGTACACGACCTTAACCACACTCCGTCAAAATAAATATTGCCGCTTGTCGGATCATCCAGTCCGCAGAGCATAGAGAGCAGCACTGATTTTCCTTGACCGCTTTTGCCGAAGAGTAACATGGTCTCACCTGAACAAATATAAAATTCTATGTTGTGGAGCACCTCGATTTTTTTTTGGTCACTCTGAAATGTTTTCGAGACATCCTGGCATCGAAGAAGAGGAGGGGTCATGGTTC
>PLMS01000152.1 GCA_003142575.1 Ignavibacteriota bacterium | reverse complement strand
AAAGTATTTCTTGGTGGACCTTTTATTGATCCGGTCTATGAACGAAGACGCTCGGGGAATTTCATTGTGACAGTAAATTGCGCACAAGCCGGTGGAACCTGTTTCTGCGCATCGATGGGTACAGGATCCAAAGCCGCAACGGGATTTGATCTTGCGCTGACTGAAATATTGGACAACAAGCGCCATTACTTTATCGCGGAAGTGGGAACGGAGCTGGGTGGAGATGTTCTCAAGAGCGTGAGGTGCATAAAAGCAGCAGATGAAAATTTGATTGCGGTCAACGAAATATGCGAAAAGACCGTGAAACAAATGGGACGTTTGCTCGACACATCCAATCTAAAAACTATTCTGTATCAAAATTCCGAACACCCGCGGTGGGAAAGAACTGCCGCGCGATGCCTTACTTGCGCCAACTGCACGATGGTTTGTCCAACCTGTTTCTGTGTCACGATAGAAGATGTGACTGATCTTGCAGGCACGCAGGCAGATCGTGTGCGAAAATGGGATTCCTGCTTCACACTCGACTTTTCATATATTCATGGTGGAAGTGTACGTGCCTCTGCAAAAGCACGCTACCGGCAATGGATGACTCATAAACTTGCATCGTGGGTAGATCAGTTTGGTACGTCTGGTTGTGTTGGATGTGGACGATGCATTACGTGGTGTCCGGTTGGTATTGATATTACAGAAGAAGCGCGTGCAATACGTGAAAATCAACCATGAGAGGGTCAACGCCAATAAAGGAGAAAACTTATGGAAGACCTTAAAAGTATTCTTGCAGAACATCCATTCTTTAAAGGACTTGATGAAGAACATTTTGCGCTCATAGTCGGTTGTGCCTCGAATGTACGCATCGACGCCGGTAAGATGATTCTTCGAGAAGGTGAAGAAGCGAATCACTTCTATCTCATTCGTTCGGGAAAGGTGACACTCCAATTGATGACGCCCAATAAGGGGCCTGTCATCATTGAAACATTAGATGAAGGAGACATTCTCGGCTGGTCGTGGCTTGTACCGCCCTATACTTGGCACTTTGATGCAAAGGCGTTGGAACTAACCCGTATGATCGCCCTTGATGGGAAATGCTTGCGTAATAAATGCGAAAACGATCATCATCTCGGATACGAATTGTTGAAGCGTTTTGCCGATATTATGACAAAACGTTTAGCATCCACACGCTTACAACTATTGGATATCTATGGCGACCGCTCCTGATTTGCAGTCCCTAAAAGTTGATTATAAACGGAATCCGATGCTTCCATGGCCGTTTCAAATTAGTCGGGTGAAGCGTGAGACAGAAGATACTTTTACTATTGAACTGCAGCCATTGGGCGATTTGGAAGAGTTCACTTTTTTGCCTGGACAGTTTAATATGATATATGTGTTCGGTGTCGGAGAAATTCCAATTTCTATTAGTGGTGATCCGGCAAATCCGCGTACACTCGTACATACAACACGTGCCGTTGGTTCCGTAACGAAAGCGATGGATAAAATGCGCCGCGGAGATATTCTCGGCATTCGCGGACCGTACGGAACACCATGGCCGATAGACCACGCGAACGGACAGGATGTTGTATTCGTGGCAGGTGGTATTGGACTTGCCCCTCTTCGGCCGGCGCTTTATGAAGTTGTAGCGCAGCGTGAGCGATATGGAAAAGTTGTGCTTTTATACGGGACACGAACTCCCTCAGATGTTCTCTTCCGACAAGAACTTGAAAACTGGCGTGCGCGATTCGATCTTGAAATCTATGTCACAGTTGATCGTGCAATGAGCGGCTGGCGTGGAAATGTCGGTGTCGTTACGAATCTCATTTCTCGGGCTCCTTTTGATCCGCGTAACACCATGGCATTTGTTTGTGGTCCGGAAGTGATGATGCGGTTTACAACAATGGAACTGCACAAACGCGGTGTCGATAATGATCATATTTTTGTTTCGATGGAACGCAATATGAAATGTGCCATCGGTCTGTGCGGGCATTGCCAATTCGGCTCGGTCTTTGTCTGTAAAGATGGCCCAGTGTTCCGATACAATCAAATTAAAGACATGTTGGTGAAGTGGGAAATTTAGTCCACTGGGAGACAACGAAAGTGCTGATGGTTACAATATAAGCGAAAGTTGGAAATACAACTTCTTCGTAGCAAAAGAAAGAGTACTCAGATGTCAAAAAAGAGCACAACAGCCGTGAAAGCGACGACACAGAAGAAGACCCGGAAACCGAAACTTGCCGTCTGGAAATTTTCCTCCTGCGACGGCTGTCAACTGAGTCTGCTCGACTGCGAGGATGAACTTTTAGCGGTCGCTGAGCACGTCGACATTGCAAACTTTCCGGAAGCATCTCGCGCGATAACAAAAGGTCCATACGATATCTCGCTGGTAGAAGGTTCCATTACAACACCACACGATGCTGAACGTATCCACCAGGTGCGGCGCCAATCGAAAGTTCTCATTACAATTGGCGCATGTGCAACCGCCGGCGGTATTCAGGCACTTCGTAATTTCAAAGATGTGAAACAATTCATCGCAGCAGTTTATGCCAATCCTAAGTTTATTGAGACGTTGAACAAATCTACACCGATTGCAGATCACGTATTTGTCGATTTTGAATTACGTGGTTGTCCAATCAGTAAGCTCCAACTAGTAGAAGTCATCAATGCATATCTCAACGGTCGAAAACCAAATACGCCTTCGTATGCAGTGTGTGTTGAATGTAAACGACGCGGTATTACGTGTGGTCTTGTGGCGCACGGCCCGATATGCCTTGGTCCGGTGACGCAAGCGGGCTGTGACGCATTATGTCCATCATACCATCGTGGTTGCTTCGGTTGTTTTGGTCCGAAAGAAACACCGAACACTTCAGCGCTCAGTACGTACTGGAAAACACTCGGAGTGAAGGACGACGATTTGGTACGTCTGTTCCGTGGATTCAATGCTTATGCCGAAGCATTCCGAAAAGAGAGTGAAGCGCATGAAAAGTAAAACACTGAAAGTTGATTACCTTGCCCGCGTGGAAGGTGAAGGCGGATTGCTTGTGAAAATCAGCGGCAAGAAAGTTACCGATGTGAAATTCAACATCTTTGAACCACCGCGATTCTTTGAAGCATTCCTGCGTGGTAGATTGTACAGTGAAGCACCGGATATTACCGCACGCATTTGCGGCATTTGTCCGGTGGCGTATCAAATGAGTTCCGTTCACGCGATGGAGCACGCCTTCGGTGTTACGGTGGATGGGCAGCTTCGCGCACTCCGTCGGTTGCTTTACTGCGGAGAGTGGATTGAAAGTCATGCATTGCATGTCTTTATGCTGCATGCCCCTGATTTCCTTGGCTATGCTGATGCGATCCAAATGGCGAAAGACCACGGCCCCGTCGTCCAGATGGCACTGAAACTTAAAAAGGTTGGGAATGATATTGTTACTCTTGTAGGTGGAAGAGAAATCCACCCAATTAATGTTCGTGTTGGCGGCTTCTATAAACTGCCGACAAAAAAGGAGCTTGAAACATTAGTTGAGCGATTGAAGTGGGCGGTCGATGCTTCCATCCAGACAGTGAAGTTTACGGCCAAATTGCCGTTTCCTGAATTCGAACGTCCCTACGAATATGTCGCCCTTCGTCACGAGCAGGAATATCCATTTAACGAGGGACGGCTTGTTTCCAACAAAGGATTGAACATCGGTATCCACGAGTATGAAAACCATTTTATGGAAGAGCATGTCTCGCATTCCAATGCACTTCATTCGATTTTAAAAGAACGCGGCGCGTACTTCGTGGGACCGCTAGCGCGTTACAATTTGAATTTTGATAAATTGACTCCCGCGGCTCAGGATGCCGCCAAGTCAGCAGGTATCGGAAAGGGAACGAATAACCCATTCAAGAGTATTATCGTACGAGCGGTTGAAATGCTCTATGCATGTGAAGAAGCGCTCCGTATTATCAAAGAATATAAGATACCGGAGAAGGCAGTGGTGGATATCGAACCAAAACTCGGCACCGGTTATGGCTGCACTGAAGCACCACGTGGTATTCTCTATCACCGCTATCGTTTAGATGAGCGAGGAATCATTCTTGATGCGAAGATCGTTCCACCAACATCACAGAACCAGAAAACGATAGAGCAGGATTTGCGCGAGTATATTCCGTCACGCATGAATCTCTCGCAGGAAAAACTCACATGGCAGTGCGAGCAGGCGATTCGGAATTATGATCCATGTATCTCGTGCGCAACGCATTTTCTGAAGATTGAGATCGCACATGAATGATATATCTGAAACACAACGCACTTCAATATTCTTTCAAAGGACTTCTCTTTTTCTCGACAATACAAGTATATTATTAACGATTCAGCTGAAAAGGTAACCTTAAACTTCTCTGGTGCACATTCATCATTTTATGGAGGTGACGTATGGCGAAGCTTGGCGATATGATTGATTACCTGAAAAAAAACAGTGTGCGCTATGAAGTAATAGAACACATTCCTGCGTTTACAGCGCACGAGGCTGCGGTTGCATCGCATGTGCCGGATAAAGATTTAGCGAAGACACTCATCGTTCAGACAGACGACAAATATTGCATGGTCGTCATGTCGGCTGACCACCGTCTGGATGAACATTTGCTGGGTAAAGCAATAAAAGCGAAGCAATTACACCTTGCACAAGAGGAAGATTTAAAACCGCTCTTTCCGGATTGTGAATTGGGTGCAATGCCGCCGTTTGGTAATTTGTACGCTCTTCCTGTGTACATCGATAAATCGCTGACAAATGATGACGAGATTGTCTTTAATGCATGCTCGCATACTAAATCGCTTCGACTGAAGATGAACGACTATCTGGGATTGGTGAAACCGGTAATTGCGGAATTCTCACGTTCGCGGTTTGAAATTGAAGAACAATAATGATCGAGAAACCTTCCGAAGGTTCCAAGAACTTGATCGAAAATAATCTTCGGAAGACTCTTTTCGTCGGTGTCGGCAATGAATATCGCAGTGATGATGGCGTCGGGTTGGTAGTAGCGCGAAAGATACATGAGAAACTGATTCCTTCGGTCACAGTAAAGGAAGAATCTGGCGAAGGCGCCGCCCTGATGGAAGCCTGGCAAGGATTTCAGAATGTTATTATAGTGGACGCAGTTTCATCCGGCGCAATGCCCGGTACTATTTTCAGAATAGATGCAAATAAAGAGACAGTACCAATAAAGTTCTTTCATTATTCAACACATGCATTCGGTGTTGCGGAAGCGGTTGAATTGGCGAGAGTGATAAATACATTGCCGTCGAGGCTCTTGGTCTATGGAATAGAAGGTGCGGTATGTACGGCAGGAGTCAAAATCTCGTCCATAGTGAAGGAGGCGGCAAATCAGGTGATTGAACAAATTATGAGAGAAATCGAAACAGCAAACCAGTAGAAGTAAATGAAGATATCTTTTAAACAAGAATATCATTGTCTATTTAACTAAGGAAAAATGCATGCGACTTCCCACCCCAACAACGGTTCACTCGGAAGAAGAACCACACAAAATCGAGAAGATGAAGCGTGTCATTCGGCGGATCAAGTTTGAATCGGAGCTTGACCTCAATTTTGGCGAGCGGGTTGCCGATCGGGCATACGGTCAGAAATTGTTGAGCTGTATTCAATGCGGTACATGCAGTGCAACGTGTCCGCTGGCCCATTACATGGATTACACACCCCGGAAAATTATTGCAATGACACGCGAAGGATTCAAGGAAGAAGTCCTCAATTCACTTACGATCTGGCTCTGCGCATCATGCTATTCGTGTTATGTGCAATGCCCGCGGCAAATTCATATTACCGATGTAATGTACACGCTCAAACGCGAAGCGATTCAAATGGGCTTCCACCCAAAGCGGCTGCCTATTCCCATTCTTGCTCAGGAGTTCTACAAACGTGTACTCAAAGACGGGCGCAACACGGAAAGCTGGCTGCTCGTCAGTCTGTATTTGCGCACGAATCCCTTTATCATGCTCAGAGAAGCAATCCTTGGCCTCAAACTTTTTCTCCGCGGCCGCCTCACTATCGGCAGGGAACATGTAAAGCGCCGCGATCAACTCCACACAATACTTGAGCATAAGAAAGGAGAGGCGCCGTTATGAAGTACCTTTATTATCCCGGATGTTCGTTGCGCAGCACCGGACGTGCATACGAAGAATCCCTTCTTTCCGTTCTCAAAGTGTTGGATATCCCATTTGAAGAATTAAATGATTGGAACTGCTGTGGTGCAACATCCTATGTTTCCATTGATGAGACAGATGCATTTGCACTAGCAGCACGTAACCTTGCGCTTGCCGAATTGCAATCTCCTGATGGCACCATCAATCTTATTGCGCCATGCAGTGCATGCTTCCTCGTTCTTTTAAAGACCGAGCGTTATCTCGAAAGCTATCCGGATGTCCGTGAGAAGATCAATTCAACGCTGGATAAAGCGGGACTTCATTACCATGGCCGCGTGAATGTGCGTCATCCACTTGACGTTTTTGTGAACGATTACGGACTGGAGAACATCACGAAACGTGTCAAGTATCCATTGAAGGGATTGAAAGTGGCGAGTTATTATGGATGCCAAATGGTTCGTCCATTTAAGACATTCGATCACTCCCATTATCCTGAGACAATGGATCGGCTGGTGAATGCTCTCGGTGCCGAGCCGGTGGACTGGCCTTTGAAGACGCGATGCTGCGGAGGTAGTCTGACGGGAACTATTCAGGAAGCCGGTTTGCGATTGAATCGTCTGCTTCTCAAAGAGGCGGAAAAACGAGGGGCTGACATCATGCTCACGTGCTGCCCGTTATGTCAGCACAACCTCGAATGTTATCAAGAGCGAATCAACCGTAAGTTTGATGAAAAGATTGATATGCCTATCGCATTCTTCACTCAACTGATGGGTGTAGCGCTTGGTTTGTCGGAAAAGGAACTTGGGATGCAGCGGCTCTTTAAAATGCCTTCGCTGAATCAGATCACGCATCCAAAAGGAGAGATGGTCAATGCATGGTAATGGATATAATGGAACAGTCCGCATCGGATTCTATATCTGTCATTGCGGACATAACATCGCCAGCATCGTGGATGTGAAAGCGGTTGCTGAGTATATAAAGTCTCTCTCTGGCGTTGTTGTCTCGAGCGAGTACAAATATATGTGCTCTGATCCGGGACAGGAGCTCATCCAGAAAGATATTAAGGAACATTCGCTCAATCGCATCATTGTAGCATCGTGCTCACCGCTGTTGCACGAGCACACTTTCCGCACGGCGGTAGAAAAAGGCGGACTCAATCCTTATTATTTCCAGATGGTGAACATCCGCGAGAATGTTTCATGGGTGCACACCGATATGAAGGCAGCAACGGAAAAAGCAAAAGATCTTGCTCGTGCCGCAGTACAGCGTGTGTTTCACCATAAATCACTTGAAACAAAACATGTAAAAATTCATCCGGATGTACTTATCGTTGGCGGTGGTATTGCGGGAATTCATGCTGCGCTAACACTCGCGAACGCCGGAAAGAAAGTCTATCTCGTGGAAAGAGATCCGACGATCGGCGGACATATGGCGATGTTCGATAAAACATTTCCAACACTCGATTGCGCTGCGTGCATTCTTACGCCGAAAATGTCGCAAGTGAAAAATCATCCCAATATCACACTCTGGACATATTCGGAAGTTGCAAAAGTAGATGGTTATGTCGGCAATTACAAAATTTCTGTCCGACGAAAACCACGCTATATTATCGAAGGATTATGTGTCGGCTGTATGGATTGCATAGAGAAGTGTGTATATAAAGAAGGCAAGACACCGGACGAATTCAACTTGGGACTGAGTAAGCGGAAACCGATTTACATTCCATTCCCGCAGGCAACTCCGCAAATTGTTGTGATTGATCCGGAAACTTGTATAGAGTTTAAATCAGGGCGATGCAAAAAGACTTGCGTCGAAGCGTGTGATCGAAAAGCCATTGACTTTCAGCAGAAAGAAGAAATCAAAGAAATTGAAGTCGGCACCATCATTCTTACTACCGGATATCAACCATTCGATGCAAGCCGAGTTCCATTTTACGGGTACGGAAAATATCCCAACGTGTATACATCGCTGGAAGTGGAACGACTTGTCAATGCATCCGGTCCTACAGGCGGCGAATTGATTCTTCGGGATGGCCGCCATCCGAAAACTGTCGGCATCATTCACTGCGTTGGATCGCGGGATAAGAACACCAACCGCTGGTGCTCGCGTACCTGTTGTATGTATTCACTCAAGCTTGCACATCTGTTGAAGGAACATACTGACGCAGAAGTCTACAATTTCTATATTGACATTCGTGCAGCAGGAAAATCATACGAGGAATTTTACGACAAGCTGCTCGATGAAAATGTTCATTTTATTCGCGGGCGTGTAGCGGAAGTGTCCGACTGGGCGGTGCGTCCATCGGAGGAAGGGAAGCTTATCATCCGCGCCGAGGATACGCTGATCGGTATTGTGCGCCGTGTGCCGGTGGATATGGTCGTGCTTGCTGTTGGCATGGAGCCTCAGGCAGATTCGCAGGATGTGCGGCGAATGTTTAATATCTCATGCTCCACAGAAGGATTCTTCCTTGAGCGACATCCCAAACTTGCTCCGGTTGATACATTTACAGACGGTATTTTCATTGCCGGCTGTTGTCAGGGACCGAAAGACATACCCGATAGCGTTGCGCAAGCTGGTGCTGCTGCAGCACAAGCGCTCATCCTCATCGACAGCGGAGAAATTGAACTTGAACCGAACACCGCATATGTTGTTCAGGAGGAATGCTCGGGCTGCCGAACGTGTTTGACGATCTGTCCATTCACCGCCATCTCGCGCGACGAGGCAAAGCAGAAAGCATTTATCAACGAGGCGCTCTGCAAAGGATGTGGTACATGTGTGGCGGCATGTCCATCCGGTGCTATCAAGCAGAATTTATTTGAAGATGAGATGATCTTCAGTGAGATCGATGGCTTGTTGAAGATGGAATCACCAGCGTGCTGCTGAAAAATGAATTGGAGAAATGAGAATGCCTACTGTAGAACAACCTAAAGAAAATAGTTGGGAACCGCGTATTATTGCGTTTTTCTGCAACTGGTGCACGTATACGGCAGCTGACCTTGCCGGTGTCTCGCGTCTTCGTTATGCCCCAAACGCACGTATTATTCGCGTGATGTGCTCCGGGCGAGTCGATCCGCAATTTATTCTCGATGCTTTTTCCAAAGGAGCCGACGGTGTTCTCATTGGCGGCTGCCATCCCGGCGACTGCCATTATATGGAAGGCAACTACAAAGCGCTCCGTCGTATGCAACTGCTCAAACGGATGATGAAAGACATGGGAATCGAAGAAAAAAGATTTCGTCTCGAATGGATCTCTGCATCCGAAGGCGAACGAGTCAAGACCGTTATCAATGAGATGACGGATCAAGTGCGTGCACTTGGCCCCCTTGGGTTGCCGAAGAAGTTTGCAGAGTGGGATAAGGAGCTGGAATCGCTTGAACACGAAGTCAATGGAAAGAGGGACACAATCCATGCCTGATAAACCTAAAGTTGCTTTCTATTGGTGTGCCTCCTGCGGGGGCTGTGAAGAATCAGTTGTCGATCTCGCCGAGAGTATTCTTGATGTGGTTGCCGCGGTAGACATTGTTATGTGGCCTGTTGCGATGGACTTTAAGAAAAAAGATGTCGAAGCTATGGCAGATGGTTCTATTCTTGTCTCTTTGGTGAACGGAGCGGTTCGAACTTCAGAACAGGAAGAGATGGCAAAGCTCATGCGGAAAAAGAGCAAACTTATTATTGCGTATGGCTCCTGTGCACACACCGGTGGAATACCCGGGCTTGCCAACCAATTCGGTCGAGAAGAATTACTTCGGTACATCTACGAAGAATCTCCTTCGACGGTGAATCCACAGAAGACACGACCGGAACTTAAAGTTATCGCAAACGGAAGTACCGTTACACTTCCCAATTTCTTCAATATTGTTCGCGCGCTCGATCAGGTCATCGATGTCGATTACTATTTGCCTGGATGTCCACCGACACCGAAGTTGCTGAAGCAAGCACTTGAAGTACTCCTTTCCGGCAAATTACCGGAGAAAGGAGCTGTTCTCGCTCCGGATATTGCACTCTGCGATGAATGCCCGAAGAAAGATACAAAACCAAGTGATTTGAAATTCACGGAATTCAAACGACCGCATTGGATGCAGATTGATCCGAAAGTATGCTTGCTGGCTCAAGGTATTCTCTGCATGGGACCGGCGACCCGCGGTGGATGTGAGGGTGTTTGTATTTCAGGGAATATGCCATGCACAGGCTGTTTCGGACCTCCATCTCGAATAAAAGACCAGGGTGCAAAGATTCTCTCCGCTCTCGCTTCACAAGTCGAGGCAAAAGATGAAAAAGGTATTGATGAGACGTTGGCAACTATCCCCGACCCTGTTGGTACATTCTATCGATACGGTTTACCAGTATCACTCTTAAGAAGAAAAAATTTTAATAGCACGGGTTGAAATCAAGGAATAATTATGGAAGCGACCACTACTACAACACGACGTATAACGATTGATCCGATCACACGGCTCGAAGGTCACGGGAAGATCGACATCTTTCTCGATGACAAAGGTGAGGTGACGAAAGCCTACTATCAGATTCCTGAGTTACGCGGTTTCGAGATTTTCTCAAAAGGACGACCCGCCGAAGATATGCCGCAAATTACCAGTCGTATTTGCGGTGTCTGTCCGACAGCGCATCACATGGCAGGCACAAAAGCGCTTGATGATCTTTACAAGGTTGATCCGCCCCCTGCGGCAAAGAAAATCCGCGAATTGATTTACAATCTTTTTATGCTCGAAGACCATGCACTCCATGTGTACATTCTCGGCGGTCCTGATTTCATCGTTGGTCCGGATGCACCAAAAGAACTGCGCAATATCGTCGGTGTGATTGGTAAAGTTGGAGTCGATGTGGGTAAGAAAGTGATCTCGATGCGGCGACGATTACGTGAACTCATCAGCTATCTCGGCGGGAAAGTGATTCACCCCGTCTTCGGCTTGCCGGGAGGTGTGGCAAAAGGTATTGCGCCGGAAGATTTGCCAAAGTTTAAAGAAGTTGCAAAAGACGGACTTGAGTTTGCGCGGTTTACATTGCAAGTTTTCAAAGATATTGTTTTGAAGAACGATACGTATGTTAAGATGATTACATCCGATACCTATACTCATAAAACGTACTATATGGGTTTAGTGGATGAAAAGAATAGGGTAAACTTTTACGACGGAAAAGTCCGTGTCGTCGATCCGAGCGGAAAAGAATTTCTTAAATTTGCTCCTCAACAATATCTCGATCACATTGCAGAACAGGTTGAGCCGTGGAGCTATGTGAAATTCCCGTACCTCAAACAAATCGGATGGAAAGGATTTATCGATGGAGTTGAGAGCGGTGTGTATTCTGTTGCTCCGTTGGCACGTCTCAATGCATCCAATGGTATGGCGACTGCCGAAGCTCAAACGGCATGCGATGAACTCTACAAAACTCTCGGTGGAAAACCGGTACATATGACACTTGCTAACCACTGGGCACGCGTGGTAGAAATGCTGCAGGCCGCAGAGAGATGTGTTGAACTTGTGAATGATAGTGAAATTACGAGCAAAGATATTCGCACAATTCCCACGAAGACGCCAACGGTCGGTGTCGGTATTGTTGAAGCGCCGCGCGGCACACTGATCCATCACTATGAGACAGATGAACGAGGATTGATTACAAAGGTGAATCTCATCGTTGCCACAGCGCACAACGGTGCACGGATTGCCATGGGTATTGACAAGGCGGCGAAGGGACTTATTCACGGCGGGAAGGTAAATGACGGTTTACTCAATATGATCGAGATGGCTTTCCGAGCTTACGATCCATGCAATGCTTGTGCAACACATTCACTGCCCGGGGAGATGCCCTTGCTTGTTCATATTCGGGATAAAAGTGGCAATCTCATTGATGAACTGAAACGGTAGTTCTTGTAAGTCGAACTTACGTTCGACCTACATATTAGAAAACCTATGGATACAGCATCTCTTGTTCTCTTTGTCATCGGCACCATGGGAATCAGTATCTTTACGCTGCAATTCTCCATTAAAAAGAAGCGTCCCCACGGCATCCCGCGCTTTTTTGCATTTGAGAGTATTCTCTTGTTAGTGCTTCTCAATGCTCCGGTTTGGTTCGATCAGCCTCTTGTATGGAACCAACTCATCTCGTGGATATTACTACTTGTTTCTATCGTGTTCGCTGTCTTGGGTTTTCTCCTTCTGCGTTTTATTGGTAAACCGCAGGGCGATTTTGAAAACACCACAAAACTCGTTACAGTCGGGCTTTACAGCTTTATTCGTCATCCTCTGTATGCTTCGCTTCTGTTTTTAGGGACAGGAATATTTCTAAAAGACATTTCGATTATTACCGCTCTTTTTGCTTTCGTTAATTTTGTTGCGCTGATAGCTACCGCTAAGCGGGAGGAAAAGGAAATGATAGGAAAATTCGGCGAGGAATACATCGATTACATGCAAAAGACACGAATGTTTATTCCGTTTGTAGTGTGATTCTATATTGGAGGATGTTATGAAAAAAAGTGTTTGTCTTTTTTTATTGTTGAACATAGTAACAATTATTTTAATGTTTGCCCAACCGACACACCGTGATACTGCAGTGTTCATTGAGAAAAAGAATGAATTTTACGATTCTATCAAAACTTCACTCGATACATTTTATAAGACGGACAGCACCAGTAAAAAAGAACTCGCTGTAGATTTTAAAGCATTCAATCCTCCTCACTCAATACAGGAGTTTAAATCCTATTGGCACAATAAACCTATATCACAAGCAGTGTCCGGGATGTGTTGGTGTTTTTCAACCACCTCGTTCTTTGAGTCTGAGATTTATAGACTGAGAAAACAAGGAATTAAATTGTCTGAGTTGTATACGGTTTACTGGGAGTATGTCGAGAAAGCGCGCGGGTATGTCCTGGCACGCGGAAAACAGGAGTTTGGCGAAGGTTCTGAGTCCGATGCAGTGATACGAATTTGGAAGAACCATGGAATTGTTCCTGCGTCTTCTTATACAGGTATGCTGAACGGTCAGCCGTTCCATGATCATAGTAAAATGTTCGCGGAACTCGATGCATATTTAAAATCAGTGAAAGCATCGAATGCTTGGGATGTGGAAGCTGTTGAGCGGGTGGTGAAAGCTATTCTCAATAATTACATCGGTGCTCCGCCTGAAAAAATTTCCATCAATGGGAAGGAAATGACGCCGCGAGAGTACCTTGAAAAAGTAGTAAGACTCGATCTTGACGAATATGTCGAGCTTGTATCATTCGCCGACCGGCCGTATTATCAATGGACGGAGTATGATGTTCCTGATAACTGGTGGCATAGCAAAGAATACTTCAATGTTCCTCTGAGTGATTTTATGTCTGCAATAAAGAATGCAATTCGCACAGGTTATACCATGTCTATAGGTGGAGATGTCTCAGAACCGGGTATTAATGGTCATGCAGGTATAGCTGTTATACCTACATTCGATATTCCCCCGCAATTTATTGATGAATCTTCCCGAATCTTTCGTTTCAAAAATGGAACGACAGGGGATGATCACGGTATTCACTTAGTCGGGTACTTAGAAAAAGATGGAAAGGATTGGTACCTGATCAAAGATTCCGGCTCCGGATCGCGCAACAACTCTCATCCTGGGTATTATTTTTTTCATGAAGATTACGTGAAGTTGAAAATGCTTGGTGTGATGCTTCCGAAGAGTTCCATGCATGATATTGTTTCCAAGATGAAATAAGTGGAAACAAGGTTTTTCGATTTTCGTTGTAAGAAAAAATTGATATATTGTACCATTCCATAGGAGGATAGACATGTATAAAATTGTGTTGACTATTTTTCTTTGTTTGATCATACAAAACGCGTTTGCACAAATCCCCAATGCAGGATTTGAAAATTGGACTCTCGGAAATCCCAATGGATGGTATGCTGATAATGATGCTGTCACAACTGTTACTCAGTCCTCAACAGTTCACTCCGGATCATCAGCGCTACGCGGAGAGGTTTTATCATTTTTTACTTATATAATGCCTCCGTCGATTCAAACTGGTCAAGATGCTCGGGGGTTTGCTTATAGTCAAAGGCCCGTATCAATTACCGGCTATTATCAATTTTTTCCTATTGCTTCAAGCGGAGATCGATTTTACGTTGATGCGGTTCTCTATAAAGGAGGAGTTGATGGAACTGGTGTTGCTGTTGGCGCCCTAGTGATCTCGGCAGCGGCATCCTCTTATACACAATTTTCAGCTACATTCAATTATTTGACGAGCGATATTCCCGATACTTGTGTTATTCAAATATCGATCGTCGGTTCTGGTACAGGTGTACAGGCCACACCACATGTTGGGTCGTATTATCTTCTTGATGATTTAGCTTTTTCCGGTTCCACTGATGTCGAGAATCAGGGCTCGCATGTTCCGGTTGAAATGAACCTAAAACAGAATTATCCAAATCCGTTTAATCCAAGTACAACGATTTCCTATTCTATTCCAAAAGCCTCCTATGTAAAGTTACGTGTCTTTAATATCCTCGGGAAAGAATTGGCAACTCTGGCAGATGGGTTTCAATCGGCAGGAAATCATTCTGTCCACTTTCTTGCGTCGAACATGGCGACCGGTGTCTATTTTTATCGGTTAGAGGCGGAAGGTTATACTTCGGTGAAACAAATGCTTCTTGTTAAATAAGAATTTGCAGATATAGTACAGGGAAAAGCCGGATGATGAATCCGGCTTTTTTTATATTCTAATTAAGAATTTTAAAGATGAATATGATCGACATTAACAAATTCTCGGCAGCTGCTCGCCGGAAAGCATGTCCACAACACGCGAGCCGCCGATGCGTGTTTTCATGATCACCGTACCAGGATGGTTGGCAACAACTTCGCCAATCAGGATCGCATTTTTACCAAGAGGATGAGTACGCATAGCTTTCAAAACATTGTCGGCTGCCTCTGCTGAAACGAAAGCTATCAGTTTCCCTTCATTGGCAACGTAGAGCGGATCAAAACCGAGTATCTCACAAGCGCCACGAACTTCCTCGCTCACCGGGATGTGCTCTTCTCTTAGAGATATACCAACCTGTGCACTTTCAGCAATTTCGTTCAGCGCAGATGCGACACCGCCGCGCGTGGGATCGCGCAAAACATGAATTTCCTTACTTGTTGCAAGCATGGTTTCTACCAATCCGTTCAATGGAGCACAATCGCTTTCTATTTGTGTCTCGAACTCTAAGCCTTCCCGTACCGACATGATCGCAATACCATGTTCAGCGATCGATCCACTCAGAATGATCTTATCGCCTGGTTTTGCGCGCTGCGGACTGATTTCAACTCCATCCGGAATTATACCAATACCTGACGTGTTGATAAACAGTTTATCTCCCTTCCCGCGGTCCACGACTTTTGTATCGCCGGTTACGAGCTGTACGCCGGCTGCTTCCGCTGCCTGCTTCATCGAGAGCACTACGCGCCATAAATCTTCCATCGGTAATCCTTCTTCAATAATGAAAGCGGAGGAAAGGTACAGCGGACGTGCGCCGCACATGGCGAGATCATTCACCGTTCCATTGACGGCGAGAGTACCGATGTCGCCGCCGGGAAAAAATATGGGATTGATGACGTACGAGTCGGTCGAGAAGGCACATCGTGCGCCGCCAAGAGTGAACATTGCACCATCGTGCAATGGATCGAGGAGATCGTTCTTAAATTGTGATATAAATATTTTTTGGATCATCTGGTGCGAGAGCTTGCCGCCGCCGCCGTGTGCCAGCAGAACATTCTTGTACTCCGTCAGCGGCAACGGGCACGTGAAGCCATCATTCAGGTTCATGGGATTTTCATTCATGAGGATTTATTTCTCTTTCTCTCGCGCAACTCTTCAGCTCCCGAAATCTTAGTTTGTGTCCAATGCCTTCCTAATCTTTAAAAGAACTTCTTCAATGACATACGGTTTTTGGAGGAATCCCTTTGCCCCCGCATTTACCAATTTGGCTTTGCTATCAGGTTCAAAATATCCGCTGGCAAAGATAATTTTTACGGCAGGATTGATTTCTTTCAGTTTCTCGAATTCAGACACTCCTGTCAACTTTGGTAATCCCATATCGCTGATAACAAGCGCAATTTCATGTGCATGCTGTTGATACACATGGACGGCTTCTTCTCCGTCCTTTGCGGTGAACACGGTGTACCCATTTGATTCGAGAAGGATTTGCACCATATCCAGCAAAAGAGTCTCGTCTTCAACAAAGAGAAGCGTTTCATTCCCGCCGGAAATCTGCTCAACCACTTGCTCATGAGATTCGAGTGCAGCACTGCTTTCTTGTGGTACAGGGAAATAGAGAAGGAATGTCGTTCCGCGTTCAAGAGTACTTTCGACATTGACAAAACCATGATGTGCTTGTACAATACCATAGACAACAGACAGACCCAAACCGGTTCCTTTTCCTTTCTCTTTTGTCGTAAAGAACGGATCGAAGACCTGATTGCGAATTGCCTCATCCATTCCCATCCCGGTATCGGAAACACTGAGGCTTATGTACCATGGGTTCGTTGCAGAGGGAAAACGCCCTCTCAATTTCTCGCCGGTTATCTTTTCTATTGCAATGGATATCTCGCCGCCCTGGGGCATTGCATCGCGTGCATTGACGCACAAATTGAGAAGTGCCTGATGAATTTGTGTCTGATCTGCTTTGATGTACGGGAGATGTTTTTCCATACTCGTGTTGAAAGTAATGATTTTGGGAAAAGTCTGCTGCAGCATCGATACTAATTCCTTCACAAGTTCGGACACGCTGAGTGGTTCGAATGAGATATCGGTTTTGCGGGCGAATGTGAGAATTTGCCGGACAAGCCCTGCGCCCCGATCGACGGCTTGCCTTATGGCACTCACTGCATCGGAGAATTTTTGAGGATGATCTTTAATTGAATGAAGGAGGGAGGAATACCCGAGGATAATTGCGAGGATATTATTAAAGTCGTGTGCTATACCGCCCGCCATCGTGCCAATGCTTAAAAGTTTTTGAGATTGTATTAATTCTTGCTGGAGCTTTTTTTGTTCTGTGATATCCTGGAAGACTTCCAGCATCGCTTTTTTCCCTTCGTACATCATTCCAACTTGACTGATCTGGAAGATTTTTCCACCTAAGATTCCCGTGGTTTCGATAACATCAGATTTTCCGAAAGCGATCCCTTTCCGTAACGGACAGTCAACACACTGCTGATTATCGTCTTTATACACTTTCCAGCAGCACATATCTACCACGTCAACAGTAAGCATTTCCTTCATAGCTTTACTGACGAATAAAATATTTCCCTCTTCATCAACAATGTTCATTCCGAAGGGCATCGTTTGGATAAGCAATTCATTGAATGCAAGCGTTTGGCGGAGTGCTTCTTGTGCCAAGCGGTGCTGCGTGAGATCAGTGAAAAAGACGAGAGTATCTTCACCAATCGATGTGAAGGTAGATTCGATGTACTTTGAAGAACCATCCTGACATGTGACGACAGATTCTAGCGGTTCAATGACACTCCCTTCGTGCTGAGCTTCTACAAGAGTTTCGCACCATTTAATTTCGATCTGATTGCGATATTCCTCAACCGGATATGCAAGTTGCCACCACGCATCCATCGAAGGAATATCTTCTTTGTCATACCCGAAAAGTCCTGTGAATCTATCACTGACATACTCAAGCTTCTTTGATGGTCCGGAGAAGACGGCAATAGCAACAGGCGAGGACTCGACCAACATTTTGAAGAGAGATTCACTTTGCCGCCGCGCCTCCTCTGTCTGTATGCGTTCGGTGATGTCTCTCGAAAAAACTGCGATTCTTGTTACGTTTCCTTGTGCATCAGTGATAGGATAGAGTGCATTTTCTAAATGCATTTCGGATTGCTCATCTTCAAAGTGAACCGGTTTGCATAAGCGAAGAACTTCATCGATGTATGCTCTTCTTGATTTTGCTAATTCCAGCGATATAAAGTCGTCAACACAAGCACCAATCAATTCATCGACGCTTTTTCCCAATCTCCGAGTGCCAGCTTCATTCACAGCGATAATTCTCCGCTCAGTATCTAAGAGATACGCTGCATCACTTGGTGCATTCAAGAGTGCATGTGCTGTCTCTTCGCTCTCACGCAGAACTTCATCTGCTTGTTTTTGCATGGTAATATCTTCAATCAAACCATCATAAGCGATAGGAACGCCCTTGGCGTTTCGTTTGAGCACTGGTGTATTTTTTACCCATCGGAGAGAACCGTTTTTATGAACGATACGGTGCTCGAGAGGCAGTACATCAAATCCAGAAAGTAATTTTTCTGTAAGATTTGTTACAATTTGTTTGTCTTCTTCATAGATCATTCGAAACCAAAGATCCGGATCGGCTGCATATTCCTCCGCCGTATAGCCGGTTACTGATACACATGCCGGAGCATGGGTTGTGGAAACAAGGCGACCAGATTCGAGTTTTACGGAATAAATATAATCGGTCACTGATCCAACTAATCGTCGGAAACGCTCTTCGCTTTCTTGCAACGATTCTTCTGCCCGCTTTCGCTCAGTGATATCCCGAACAACGACTTGTGCCGCTGATTTCCCTTTATACAGAAAAGAACTTGCACTTACTTCGACATCAACCGAAGAACCATCCAAGCGTAAATACTTCTCTTCGATCATTGGTGCCGGTGATTGTAACTCTTTCAGGTGTTTTATTCTCTCCGCAACAATTTCACGATAATCAGGGTGCATGAGATCTACAACTTGTCTCCCGATGAGCTCTTCTGCACTTGTCGCTCCAAACAAGCGAATACCTGCACTATTGATAAACGTAATGTTGCCTTCACTTTGAATAAAAATAGTATCAGGGGAAAGTTCAAATAAGCGTCGATAGCGCTCTTCGCTTTGGAGCAAAGATTCCTCCGCCAGTTTGCGTTCAGTAATATCCTCAACCATTGCGAGATAGTATAAGAATTGTCCGTTTTCATTTCGAACAAGAGTAACAGTTAATGATCCCCAGACGATCTTCGTATCCTTTCGTACATACCGTTTTTCTGTCCTGTAAACCGGAATTTCTCCATTAAACAATTTGCGCATGGCTTCTGCACTATTTGAGATGTCTTCTGGATGCGTAATGTCTTGGAAAGTGAGAGATGTAATTTCATGTTCGGAATATCCCATCATTCTACAAAAAGCGGTATTGGCTTTCGTGAAATGAAAATCTAATCCAGTAATGACCGTGCCAAACGGGCCTTCTTCAAATATTCTTCGGAATCGTTCCTCATTTTCCTGCATCGCCTGTTCAATCCGTTTACGTTCGGTGATGTCGCGAATGATGCTTTGATAGAACCGCACCCCTTCAATCTTGATGAATCGCGAACTGTCTTCAACAGGAAAAACCGTACCGTTTTTTCGTCGATGCTCAGACTCAAACACCATGCCGTTTTGCTTCTCAACTTGTTTCATTTGCATCTCACTCTGGGAGATGGACTCAAGTGTTCGAATGTCCCGGATATTTAGTTGGAACATTTCATCCCGTGTATAACCGTATGTTCGGCAAGCCTGATCATTGACTTCAACGATTCTGCCGTCCATGTTAGATAGCATTATAATGTCATTGGCATATTTGATGATATGATCGAAATGTGTAACAACTGCCTTGCGCTCCAGCTCCGCTTCATACTGCTTACGGTAGAAAATCACTCGTTGATGCCGCCACCAGAAACCAATGACACCGCCGGTTGCCAGTATCAGAAGAAGCATCCCAATGCCTACTATCCATGCCTGTGAACGAAGAGGCGCATAAATTTCTTCCTGGTCAACTTTTGCAGTCATGTACCAAGGAGAATCGGGAATAGGTCTAATCGCTGCAAGCACAGGAACACCACGATAATCAATACCCTCGACGATTCCTTCGATGCCACGAACCGCCATTGAAGCAGGAAGCTGTTTGTTGGAAATCGGTATGCGTAATGTCAGCGTCGTATTTTTTCGATGACGAAGCTCATTCAAATAGACAATGCTGTCTCCATCTTGTTCCAACAAGAGTGTTTCAAATGTGCGGCTTGGTGTTGGCCATGTTTGGATGAGGGGGAAGAGAACATCGTTCGGATCGATGCGCAGGAGTAGCACACCGATGATCGTGCTATCACTCCGACCCGGCGATAAAATGGGAACCATCAGGTCCATGTGCGTGTACGGAACACTTTTCGATTGGTGTAAATCAGAAAAAGTAACTTGCCGATAAAGGAGTGCTTCTCTAAAAATTGTTCGTCCATACGAACAAACAGAATCATCGTGATTGGAGACTGACAAACGAACATTTCTTTTTGTATCAAGCAGCAGAATAGACTTGTACCCCGCATGTTCCTGGAAGGATTTCATCAGCTTGAGGAGATCTTGTTTGGGACCAGTTTTCTCTGGGGTCTTGAAATATGCATCAACTTCACGAGCTATCGCTGCGTTGTTATAGATAAGCTTGCCATCGATTATGCGTTCTTGTCGCCACCGTGTAATTTGTCCTATTTTCAAATCTGCGATCGCTGCAAGATTGTTCTGAGCCTCCGTTTTGATGCGCTCTTGTTGTTTTTGATAGAAAAGAAATCCTGTGATGAGAACCCCCGCTACCAAGAACAAGAAGACACCGATGAGAAACCAAGAGGTTGTCTGGATGGATAGACGTTTTTTCATGTGCCGTATCCTTTCTTAACGCTCAGAAGTCTTTATGCGAAATCTCCGCATCGAATATATTTTCAATGACGCATTTTCCCATAATGATAATATGCCGCGCACGCTCCTTCGGAAGAAACCATGGGTGCTCCGAGAGGATGTTCCGGTGTACATTGCATACCAAATGCAGTACAGTCGTGCGGTTTCTTCAGCCCTTGCATCACTTGACCTGCAATGCACAGCGGCGACTCTTGTGTTTGAATAGTCGCAACATCGAATACCTTTTCAGCATCGAATGCAGCATACTCATCGCGTACACGGTAACCGCTTTTAGGAATTAAACCAATGCCGCGCCATGCGCGATCGGTTATCTGAAATATTTTTTGGATCAGCTCTTGCGCAGGACGATTCCCTTCCCGCCGAACAGATCGCGAATATTGGTTCTCAACAACTGAGCGGCCTTCTTCCAGCTGTTGCAGCGTCATGAGAATCCCTTGAAGAATATCGACAGGTTCAAATCCGGTAACAACAATCGGGACGCGATATTTTGCTGCAAGCGGAATGTATTCTTCATATCCCATGACTGTGCAGACATGGCCTGCAGCGAGAAATCCTTGCACGCGATTTGCCGGCGAAGAAAGAATTGTTTCCATCGCCGGCGGCACAAGCACATGCGAACACAGGATCGAATAATTTTTTAATCCAAGTTGTGCTGCCTGCCAGACAGACATGGCATTTGCCGGTGCCGTGGTCTCGAAACCGACGGCAAAGAACACAATTTTTTTACCAGGGTTCTGCTGTGCCAGTTTTACTGCATCAAGGGGAGAGTAGACGATGCGCACATCGCCGCCTTGCGCTTTGATAGCGAGCAAGTCTTTCTCCGAACCGGGCACTCGCAGCATATCACCGAATGATGTGAAGAGAACATCGGCCTGTGAAGCGATGGCTACAGCTTTATCGATGATTTCGAGAGGAGTAACACAGACCGGACAGCCTGGTCCATGAACCAATGTGAGTGAGGAAGGAAGCAGATCATCAATTCCGGATTTGACGATTGTATGTGTCTGTCCGCCGCAGATTTCCATAATTGTCCATGGACGAGTACTGACAGCATGGATACGTTCAATATATGCTGCGGCTGTCTTACCGTTACGGAATTCATCTATGAACCGCACGTTCCCTCAATGTTCTTTTGGAATATAAGTGATTGAAATTTGGCGATGAGGCACCCCTCTTTTTATGTACTACTATCAATACTAACAAAAACCTTCTCACAGTGCAACTATGAAATGTGAGGACGGACAAGGGAACAAAAAAATGTTGATTCAGCTGATTTGACAAACATCTAGGAAGGATCAATTTCTTCATCTATCGATTCCCCCATTTGTTCAAATAATTTCAACGTTTCAAGCGCCTCCACTTCATCCATCGTACTAATGGCGAAACCGACGTGTACAATGACATATTCACCGATTTTCACTTCGGGCACGAGCTCAAGGCAGACTTCTTTCTTGATGCCGCCAAAGCTCACTTTACCCATAACCGGTGAAACAGTTGAATCAATTTCCACCACTTTTCCGGGGATTGCTAAACACATCATGAACTCCTTTCCATCTTCAATGTTCTCATTCCTGAATCCATAATCAAGATCTATTTGCGTTCAGTGAACGAAGAGCGGCATAGAGCTGTCCCAAGGCAATCCCCCCGTCATTCGGCGGAACTCGTTGATGCCAAGACGGTCGAAATTCCTCTTCCTGCAATCGCTTCACTGCCCGTTCTGTAAGATATCGATTTTGGAAACATCCGCCTGAAAGAACGACACGCGGTTGGCCAATCTTTTTTGCGACTGCAATGATAATTTCAACGAGTGTATTGTGAAATTTTGCCGCGATAATTGGTGATATGGTATTGTGACGAACATCTTCGAGAATTCCATTGATGAATGGAGACCAATCAATAATAGTAAGTGATTTTTGGTTTTCATTTTCCAATTGAGCAACAGGTTTTTCAATCAGCATTCGTCCATCGTCCATCGTAAATGCATATGATTCTTTTGTTTTGGATTGAGCGGTAAGGAACTCCAACTCCATCGCCGCCTGACCTTCATAGTTCACTCTCTGCTGAAGTCCGATCAGCGAAGCGACAGCATCAAAGATTCTGCCAACGCTTGTGGTGATAGGAGTATTCACTCTCTTTAATAACACTTGATTGAGGAGCTCAAGTTCCGTAGATGTGAATGCATGCAATGGTGGCAAGTCTTGTCGACGAAAGACTTCATCACCGAATAATTCATACAACATCCCCAGTGCCGTACGACGCGGTTCTTTGATGGCTTTTTCTCCACCCGGCAGCCGAAACGGACGGAAAGTCGCGACGCGCTCAAATGATGTCTTTGTGGTGAGTAAAAATTCACCGCCCCAAATCGTACCATCGAGTCCATAGCCAGTCCCATCCCACGATACACCAAGCACTTCACCTTCAAGTTGATTCTCAGCCATACAGGAGGCGACGTGTGCATTATGGTGCTGAACTTCTAAAAGTGGAATGCCGGTACTCCGGGCAAACTTTGAGGAAAGATAATCAGGGTGAAGATCGCAGACGATATATTCCGGTTTGCAATTGTACATTGTCTGAAAGTCGGCGACAACGCTGTGAAATGCATCGAGCGATTCTTTTGTTTCCAAATCGCCGATATGTTGAGAAACGAAAACATTTGAATCCGATGTAAGTGCGATGGTATTCTTCAAATGTGCGCCGACCGCAAGCAGGGACACAGCATGCTGTGTTCTTATAGTAATGGGTAACGGTGCATATCCTCGTGCTCGTCGTATGACCAGCTCGCGTCCCATCATGACGCGCACAATGGAATCATCTATATGCCGAACAATGGGGCGATTGTGAACAAGGTATACATCTGCAATTTCGTGAAGACGGTCGAGTGCTTCATGTTCGTCCGTGCAGATTGGTTCATCGGATAAATTTCCGCTCGTAGCCACAACAGCGAATCCAAGCTGACCCATCAAAATGTGATGTAAGGGTGAATAGGGAAGCATGCATCCGAGGTAAGGATTGTTGGGGGCAACAGAAGTTGAGATGGAAGATGGGAGATGAAAGTGAGAGTGTCCTATTATTCTGCTCAATAACACAATCGGAGATTCTGGGGAAAGCAAAAGACGTTCTTCGAGTTTATCAACCTCACATTCTTTTTTCACATCTTCCAGCGATGGGAACATGAGTGCGAACGGTTTTTCTTCCCGATGCTTGCGCTCGCGCAAACGTCTGACGGCCTCATTGTTCCTCGCGTCTGCCATCAGATGAAATCCGCCAATACCTTTCACGGCAACAATCTTTCCAGCTTCAATCGCTTTGACTGCTTGTAAAAGAGCATCGTGTCGTTCAGCTAATTTCTTTCCGCCAGTATCCCATACTTGAAGCTGCGGCCCGCATGTGGGACATGCATTTGGCTGTGCATGAAAACGCCGATCGATCGGGTTTTCATACTCTGTTCGGCATTCGGGGCACATCTCGAACTTTTTCATCGATGTATTAAGGCGATCGTACGGTAATGACTCTATAATAGAGAAGCGCGGTCCACAATTCGTGCAATTGGTGAACGGATAGAGGTAGCGGCGATTCGACGGACTGAAGATTTCTTTCAAACAATCAGGGCATGTAGCGATATCTGGTAGTATGATGCTCGTTTTGGCGCCGGTGGCATCACTTTCGCGAATTTCAAATTTTTCAAATCCGATTGGATCAAGAAACGAAAACTCTAAGCTCTGAATGAAGGCGCGCGGTGGGATTTCCTTTTGTAAACGAAGGAGAAATCGATCGAGAACTTCTTTTGTACCTTCAACTTCTATAAAGACTCCTTGAGCGGAGTTTGAAATCCAGCCCTGAAGTTTCATCTCCGTTGCTAATCGATAGACAAACGGACGAAAACCGGCGCCTTGCACGGCGCCGTGGATGACGATTTTTAGTCGCACTTTTTCCAATTCTATGTGCTCTTTATGTCCCATGACAGAAATAAAGTGCAAAATATTTGAATGAGAATCAGCCTGAAACGCAGCGCCAATATAAATGAGTTTATTTTGTCGGAAAAATGTCTTTAATTAGACTATCTCACTATACGAACACAATAAAAATATGCGGATATGATCTGGAATGAAGATATAGAATGTATGGACCGCGAGCAGCTCACCAAGCTGCAGAGCGAACGATTGTCTGCAATGGTAGAACGACTCTATTATAACGTGCCATTCTACCGAAAGCAGTTTCAAAAAAACGGTATCGAACCCGGCGATATTAAAAGTGTGGAGCAGCTCAAGATGCTTCCGTTTACAACCAAGCAGGACCTTCGTGATAATTATCCTTTCGGTCTGTTCGCTGTACCTTTAGCAGATGTTGTTCGCCTTCATGCCTCCAGCGGAACAACCGGAAAACCGACGGTTGTTGGATATACGCGAAAAGATATTGATATCTGGTCTGAAGTTATAGCGCGAACGCTTACTTCTGCAGGAGCGGGGAAGACGGATGTGTTGCATGTTGCATATGGGTACGGTTTATTCACAGGTGGACTCGGTGTGCATTACGGCGCGGAGAAGATCGGTGCAACGGTCATTCCTATGTCCGGCGGCAACACACAGCGTCAATTGCAGTTGATGCAGGATTTCGGCTCGACAATTCTCGCCTGTACGCCGTCCTATGCTCTCTTTCTGGCGGAAGCAATGGCTGAAGCGGGAATGTCGATCGGTTCATTCAAGTTGAAAGCCGGTGTTTTCGGTGCAGAACCGTGGACAGAAGAAATGCGCCGCGAGATCGAGAGCAAATTGAAAATCAAGGCGATCGATATTTATGGATTGAGCGAAGTCATCGGGCCGGGAGTTGCGTCCGAGTGCATGGATCAATGCGGACTGCATGTTTTTGAAGATCATTTTATTCCGGAAATTGTCGATCCAAAAACGCTCGAAGTGCTTCCATACGGTCAAATCGGTGAACTGGTCTTTACATGCGTGACAAAGGAAGCCTTGCCGCTGCTCCGGTACCGCACACGCGATCTGTCAGTATTGAACGCAGAGAAATGTTCATGCGGCCGCACACTTGTTCGCATGAAAAAGTGTTTAGGCAGGTCGGACGATATGCTTATTATCCGCGGCGTCAATGTGTTTCCATCTCAAATTGAGACTGTACTTCTTGAGATAAACGAAACCAAGCCGCATTACCTGCTGATTGTCGACCGCGTGAATAATCTCGATGTGTTGGAAGTGTGGGTGGAAGTCGATGGACAATTGTTCTCGGATGAAATCAGAAAGCTGGAAGACCTCAAGAAGAAAATTCAGCACAAAATAGAATCTGTGTTGGGTATTAATGCGTCGGTGAAACTTGTTGAACCGAAAACCATCGAGCGCAGTGAAGGCAAAGCCAAACGAGTGATAGACAAAAGAAAACTAACATAGGGTGCTATGAAAATCAAACAACTTTCCATCTTCCTGGAAAATAAATCAGGACGCCTGACCGAAGTAACGGAAGCGCTGGCTTCTGCACATATTAATATTTCCGCATTCAGCGTAGCCGACACGGCTGATTACGGCATCCTCCGGATGATTGTCAATAAACCGGAACAAGCAGAACAATTGCTGAAGGCAAAAGGACTTTCGGTGCACATTACAGAGGTCATCGGCCTGGTGGTTCCCAACGAACCGGGAGGATTGCATAGAGCGCTGCAAATTCTTTCCTCCGAAGGAATCAGCGTGGAATATATGTACGCATTTGCCCTGAGCGATCGTGCGACAGTCATTATCCGCACCGAAGCGGTTCAACAAACCATCACGGTTTTGCAGAAGCATAAAATGGAATTGCTGAAGGCGAGTGATGTTTATGAAGTTTAATAACAAGTAAATCACAATAAACAAATGACAAAACCCAAACAAGCTCCAACGAAAGAAAAAATTACAAATCTCAAAACACAAGCATCAAACAAGTTCCAATAATTAAATTCAAACCCCCAACAAAATAAAAAATGGATAAGCCGCAGCTCAAAAAACCATATGATCTTGAAGAGCGGACACTATAGTATACTAAAGACGTTATTTCTCTGGTCAATAAGGTGTCAAAGAGTTTATCGAATATCGAAATCGCAAAGCAATTGATTCGATCAGTAGGGTCAGTGGGAGCAAATTATATTGAAGCAAATGAATCATTGGGAAAGAAAGACTTTGTGATGCATGCTCGGATTGCTCGTAAGGAAGCAAAAGAAAGTCGTTATTGGCTTCAGTTAATAGAGTGCAACGACTATTTGCAGCCATTAAGAGAACAATTGATTCAAGAATCAACAGAATTATTGAAAATTCTTAGTAAAATCATCGAGAAGTCGACTTAATTCGGAAATGTGAATTTTGAGTTTGTCATTTATCATTTGTCATTTGTCATTTGTTTATGATTTGATTATTGATATTTGGATTTTTCATAAGAGGTTTTAAGGTGCTGCCATGATTCGTTTTTCCAAAGCTGTTTCCTCTCTTCGCACATCAGAGATTCGTGATCTTATGGGACTTGCTATCCGCCCGGATATTATTTCCTTTGCCGGCGGGATGCCGGGGAATGAATTGTTTCCGGTTGACGAGATCGATGAGATTTACAATCACTTGCCTCTTGATATCAAGCAAACGGCTTTTCAATACGGTCCAACTCCCGGCTATCCGCCTCTTCTTGAATCGCTGAAAGAATATCTGAAAAAGAAAGGAATGCCGGTTGAGACAAACAATTTGATGATAACAACGGGATCGCTGCAAGCGATTAACATTCTCGGCAAAGTATTTATCGATCCTGAAGACACAGTGGTAACGGAGAATCCATGTTTCATCGGCGGCATCTCGGCATTCAAATCGTATCAAGCGAACATCCACGGCATCGATTTAAATGAAGACGGTATTGATGTTCCATCGCTCAAAGCGTCTCTCGATCGGAATAAATCTGTTCCTCCAAAATTCTTATACATCACTCCGAATTTCCATAATCCAGCCGGAACGTTGTACACAGAACAGCGAAAGAAAGAACTTGTGCCTGTGCTGAAAGAACACGATCTGCCGTTGATCGAAGACGATGCGTACGGCGAATTGTATTTCGATGAGGAAGCTCGAAAAAGAGTTGTGCCGATGAAGACATTGTACGAAAACGAATTGACGATCTGTTACACGGGGACGTTCTCGAAAATACTTGGACCCGGTTTCCGATTGGGATGGATGCTTGTGCCTCCTGAGATATATCAAAAAGCAGAACTGGTCAAACAATCAATGGATGCCTGTTCTCCCAACTTTACGCAGGTCCTGGCGAATGAATTTCTGCGAAGCGGCAAGATGGAAAAGTACATCGAGCGGATGCGTGTGATATATAAGAGACGCAAAGACACGATGGCTGCTGCGATTCGCAAATATTTTCCAGACGAAATTACATGGAACGAACCAAGAGGCGGCTTTTATATCTGGCTGAAATTACCTCCGCAGCTTGATATAATGACAGTACTCAAGAGGAGCATTGAAAAGGGAGCGGTCTTTGTTGTCGGGAAAACATTCGATCCGGAGGGGAAGGATAATTCTCATTTCCGTTTGGCATACTCACATACTCCCGAAGAGAAGATCGAAAAGGGAATCCAAATTCTTGGAGATGCACTGAGGGAAGCGCTGACAGTTGTAAAGTAACATGCTGCGATTTTGGATTTCAGCAAGCGCATTGTTGATCCACAACTTAATTCATTGAACTTCCTCATACTCTTCGGTATATTGACACATCATTAACACGGAATCCAGCGTGCTGAAACCCAAGAAGTCACTCGGACAGAATTTTCTGCAAGATGAAAATATTCTCCGCAATATTGTGGGAAGTCTCCATCTGTCTTCCGGCGACGTGGTTATCGAAATTGGCTCCGGTCAAGGCGCGCTGACCAAGCATCTTGTCGATCTTCCGATCACACTCATCGGCATTGAAGTTGACAAGCGAGCGATAGAATTGTTGCAGCACGGGTATGGCGCAAAGATGACCATCCTCCACGCCAATGTGTTAGATGTTGATCTTCGGGAAATTTCACAGAAGCATCGGAAAAAACTCAGAATTGTCGGTAACATTCCGTATTATTTAACAAGTGAAATTCTTTTTTGGCTCTTCGATTCGCGAATGGTTGTCACCGATGCGACCATTATGATGCAGTTGGAAGTCGCGCATCGGCTTGTTGCCCCGCCGAAGAACAAGGAATACGGCATTCTGTCGGTTTTCACGCAGTTCTACACCGAATGTGAGATACTGTTTAAGGTTTCTCGGAATTGTTTTTATCCAAAGCCGGAAGTGGATTCCGCTGTTGTGCGATTGAATTTCAAGGACCAATTACCGCAAGTTGATGAAAAGCTGTTTCGTTCAATTGTCCGCACAACATTCGGCAAGCGGCGAAAAACTCTGCGCAATGGATTGAAGTCTCTGGTACTTGAAGATACCGTGCTTGATCAGATACCATTTGACCTGAAGAGAAGGCCGGAAGATTTGAGCGTGGACGAATTTTTGAACTTGTCTGACTCTATTAGAAAAATTACGAAGCAATGAAAAAGATTGTCTCATATTTGTCTTCCGTTGATGTTGTCTCCATCGTCTTCTTATTGTTTCTCATCGGACTCAACCTTGTTTTCTTCAGCAGGGTTTCTGTTTGGCTGGAAATTATTGCCATCGATATAGCGGTGATAGCAATAATATTCACATTGGCATATTGGGCTGAGACAAAAAAAACCAGTTTCTTCATCGGTTTGCATCGCTTGTACGCGTATCCTTTTATTCTCTTCGTTTTCAAAGAGATCTATTTGATGGTGCGGCCGATTCATCCGATGGATTATGATTGGCTCTTTATTTCCATCGATCGTTGGATCTTCGGTGTGAATCCGACACAATGGATGATGCAATTTGCGCATCCAGTACTGACCGAGATATTCCAAATAGCATATTTTTCATACTACATTCTTTTTATTATGCTTGGTGTTGAACTCTACCGCAAGCATACGATTGAGGAGTTCGATCATGGTGCATTTCTTGTCGTGTATGGATTTTATCTTTCCTATCTCGGTTATTTTCTTCTGCCAGCGATCGGACCGCGATTTACTCTTCATGATTTTTATGGAATAAACAAAGAATTACCAGGACTTTTCTTCACATCGTGGATGAGAAACTTTATCAACGCAGGCGAGTCGATTTCGTTTCGCATGACAAACGCCGCAGAGTTTGTTCAGCGCGATGTCTTTCCCAGCGGTCATACGCAGCTCGCACTCATTATCGTTTATGTAGGTCATTGGTATAAGCTCAAGACACGCTGGATCATGACTGTCCTTGCCGGATTGCTTATTGTAAGCACAGTCTATCTACGATATCATTATGTTGTTGATCTCCTGGGAGGAGTTCTCTTTTTTGTGTTTACGATTTGGAGCGGTAAAAAAATTCAATCATGGTGGGAAAAACAAAGAAAAAGGTAAAAGGCAAATGGAGATGGGAGCAGGCAGAAAACATATTGTTAAAGACTAAAAGCTTCATGTTCATTGTCATATTGCACCTCACATCAAAATGCGATAAGTTTCATGAGCACATCATTGTAGAATTACGATAGAAACAAGAGATAGTAATGACGCACGAACAAATTCTCTCTGAACTTGAGCAGCTTGCATCTAACTGCGGAATCTCCATCCGTTACGAAAAAGGGGATTTCGATGGCGGCTATTGTGTGCTGAAAGCGGAACGTCTCATTGTTATCAATAAACGGTTGGCACTGGCACGCCGCACATCTGTGTTGGCGCAAGGACTTGCAGAAGTTGGTATTGACGAAATGTACCTGAAGCCAGCTGTGCGTGAATATATAGAAGATGAACTCGCGCGTGTGGCAAAAACCTGATTGGCATCATGAGACCATACAAATATGGGGAAAATCTCAATAAACAAATCTCAATTGTCAAATAAATTCCAAACGACAATATCCAAAATGAATATGGAATTTGAGCTTTGAAATTTGGATATTGTGTGTGATGTATTGGCTTGGATTTGAGATTTTTACTTTCTGATTTCAAAATTCTGACTTCTATCTAATGACTTAGCAAAGGAAAACAACCATGCGTATTCTCATTATCAACGGACCAAATCTTGATATTCTCGGCAAACGCGAGCCGGAAATCTATGGTACTATGACTCTGTGGGATATCGAGAATAGGTTGAAAGAAAAATTTCCGAAAGTGAAACTAGAATTCTATCAATCGAATAGTGAAGGCCCCATCATCGACGCTTTGCACAAAGGGCTGGATGGTTCCATCGGCGGTGTTGTACTGAATCCCGGAGCATTTACGCATTACTCGTACGCCATCCGCGATGCAGCTGCTGCGTTGAAGGTTCCGGTCATCGAAGTGCACCTGAGTAATGTCCATGCGCGTGAGGAATTCCGGCGTGAGTCGGTCATTGCACCGGTGTGCAAAGGAGTTATTGCAGGATTCGGTGCGCGGGGGTATGAGTTGGCGGTGGAATTTATTCTAGAACAGAGCTGAGAGTGCTGGGGAACAAATGGTGAACGATCAATTGCTGGCCGCTGAAAGCTGAATGCTAACATGCTCAAAGCTGTCATTTTCGATTTAGATAATACACTTGTCGACTTTATGCTGATGAAAAAGCAGGCTGTCGATGCAGCTATTAACGCCATGCGTGATGCAGGACTCAAACTTTCCACAGATGAAATCCGCCAGCGTATCGATCAGATTTATAAAGAGCGTGGAATTGAATTCCAAAGTGTCTTCGATGAATTGCTCTACCGCGAGTTCAGCAAAATCGATCATAAAATTCTTTCTGCCGGCGTCATCGCATACCGCCGTGCACGGGAAGCAGCGCTTGTTCCTTATCCGCACGTCACGATGACACTCATCAAGCTTTCGAAGATGCAGTTAAAACTCGGAGTTGTTTCGGACGCACCGGGCAAGGAAGCGTGGCTTCGTCTTTGTTATCTCAATTTTCATCACCTCTTCGATGCGGTTGTCACATTCGATGATACCGGTATGCGGAAGCCAAATCCGGAGCCATTCCGAAAAGTATTAGAGATGCTGCAGATAGAACCGGGTGAAGCTCTCATGGTGGGAGATTGGGCTGAACGCGATGTACTTGGTGCGGCACAAGTTGGGATGAAAACAGTTTTTGCACGGTACGGCAACACTTTCGGTACGGAGATATCCAATGCCAATTATGATATTGACGACATCACTCAGCTCATCGATATCGTCAAAGAGGAAAATCGGAACGTGCGACTATGAGTAAGATTCTCGGTATCGGTGTGGATGTAGTCGATGTGCAGCGCATGAAAGACGTGCTGGAGAAACAGGGAAAAGTGTTTCTCGATAAAGTGTTTAGCGACATGGAAGTGACCTACTGTAAAACCCGTAAGAAACCATACATTCATTTCGGTGCGCGGTTTGCCGCCAAGGAAGCAGTGGCAAAAGCCATGCGCACTGGCTGGAGCGGGGCGTTTCACTGGAGAGATATCGAAGTCGTAAACGATCAATCCGGAGCGCCGCACATTTTGTTATCCCGCGATGTTGCTAAGGCTTTGGAGCAGTGTACAGTGCATCTTTCGCTCTCTCATACCGACAACACGATTGTTGCTTTTGTGGTGTTGGAAAGTAAAAAGTAGAAGGAACAAAAAAAACGTCTTAAATTAGCAGCACTGAACAAATTTCCCATGCCAAATCATTCTAACCATGCCTACGGGAATTTGACTCCTTATCATGAAAACCGTTCACACAATCAACACAAGGAGGTTGTATGTCATTGTTTAAAGAATTCAAATCATTTGCAATGCGCGGCAATGTTGTCGATATGGCGGTCGGTATTATCATAGGAGCAGCGTTTGGCAAAATTATCAGTTCACTGGTCAACGATGTCTTAATGCCTCCGCTTGGCGTACTCATTGGCGGCATGGATTTCAGCAGTCTTAGCGTTACCGTGAAGGAAGCTGTTGCGGATCATCCAGCAGTGGTGATTAAATATGGAATGTTTATCAATATCTTCATCGATTTTCTGATTGTTGCATTTGCAATATTCATGATTATCCAGGCGATGAATCGGTTGGTGAAGAAGCCGGAAGTCGCACCGGTAGGCCCGACAACAAAAGAATGTCCGGAATGTTTGATGGTCATTCCTATCAATGCAAAGCGATGCGGACATTGTACGACCGCTCTTCAATAGCATCCACATCTGTTATCATACGAAAAATGTTATGAAAACCATGATATCGTTGTTGTTATTGATTGCTGCAAGCGCCGCCCTGGCGCAGGAATCCAAACCTGTAGTACCTGCATCGGCCGATACGTCGTGGAAGCACACGATGATCATCAGTGCAAACCTTACGCAGATATCGTTCACCGATTGGTCGCAGGGTGGTGAGAATGCGCTTGCATACGCATTATTCCTCGAAGGCAAGTCGGCGTACGCGAAAGATGTAATCGAATGGGTGAATGAGTATAAATTCGGTTACGGACAGGCGAAGCTTGGGACACAAAGCATCCGCAAGACAGATGACATAATCGATCTTGGAAGCGTAATCACTTATAAAATCGGAACGATTATTAATCCATATGCATCTGTATCTTTGGAGACGCAATTCACCGAAGGCGACACGTATGATGCAGCCGGTCATGACGTACCGGTCTCGAATTTTTTCGATCCGGCATACATCATACAATCGGCGGGCGTCGGGTACCAGCCCGGTCCGGATGTTAAGACACGATTGGGCGCTGCTGTGCGTGAAACTATCGCAAAGACTTTTGCCGGTAAATACACTGATGATTTGACAACGACTTCCGAGGTAGAAAAATTGAGAATTGAATTTGGCGTGGAATCGGTTACAGAAGTCGGATGGACAGTGATGGAAAATGTTGTTCTCAATGCCAAATTAGAAATCTTCGCACCAGTGATGCATTTTGATCGAACGTCCGTTCGGAGCGACAATACGCTTTCGGCAAAAGTAAACAAATTCCTTTCCATGAACCTGAATGTCTGTCTTATCAACGATCCTCAAGTACAGGCGAGGACACAGATTAAACAAACTCTTGCGTTAGGATTCAGCTACATGCTGATGTAAAGAGAGAATCATTGTCCGAAAGAAAGCCCGGGGTTCGTTGAACGTTCGGGCTTTATGTATGGAATGAGAGGACATATTCCCGCATATAAAAAAGGATAAGTATGAATCAGAAAGAAGTTGTGCTCGGTGTTGATATCGGAGGCACCAACACGAAATTTGGCTATGTCGATAAAAGCGGAAATCTTCTCGCTGAAGGAGAGATGCTGACAGAAGCGCATCGACCGGCTGAAGAATTCTTTGAACGGCTTCACAACCAAGCTGAAATTCTCTTTGCATCAAAGAAAGAAAATTTAAAGCTTGTGGGTATTGGACTGGGCGCTCCGAATGGCAACTACTATAAAGGCACCATTGAACAGCCGCCAAATTTGAGCTGGAAATTTGTTGATGTTGTTGCGTTGTTGCATCGCTGGTATTCAATTCCTATTGCCTTGACAAATGATGCAAATGCTGCTGCACTGGGAGAGATGTTGTTTGGTGCAGCGAAAGGAATGAAAGATTTTATTGTCATTACGCTGGGGACAGGACTTGGGAGCGGCATCGTAGCAAATGGAGAATTAATCTACGGCCACGATGGTTTTGCAGGAGAAATTGGTCACACCATTGTCGATCCGAACGGACGTCAGTGCGGCTGCGGACGACGTGGGTGCCTGGAGACTTACGCATCAGCAAGCGGAATTCGGAGAACGGTTGAGGAACTTCTCAAAATGCCTGCTCCTCCAAGTGAACTTCGTGAAATCGGTCTTGAGAGTATCACGTCAAAACGCATCTTCGAAGCAGCACAGCGCGGAGATAAACTTGCGTTGGAAGCATTTGAATTGACAGGGCGATATCTCGGATTGAAACTTGCAGATTCTGTCGCTTATACAAGTCCGGAAGCCATTATTCTTTTTGGCGGATTAGCAGCGGCAGGAGATTTTATATTTTCCCCCACAAAAAAATATATGGAAGAATTTCTTCTCAATATCTTTAAGAACAAAGTACGGCTATTGCCGTCGAGCTTACCTAAGGGAAATGCAGCAATTCTTGGAGCTGCTGCTCTCATGTGGAAGCAGCTTCTTAAGATGTAATGGAATGAATAGCTGGTGGTCGAAGAAATGAGAGTCGATATCAGAAAAATCTCTCTTCATCAGCGGTGAAGAAGTATGATGAAATTATTCCTTCATGTTTTTATCAAACAGAGCCGCAGTGTTTTGAGGAGTCCAGAGTTCAAAGAAAAGAAATACAATGACCGGCAGGTATTCGATTATTAAAACCGCAGGTTCCTGCTTCCAAACACCGAACAGTTTATAATTGAGAATGGTAAGACTGGTTAAACTTGCTGTTGCAACATAGAGTATACCGGACCATCGCTGCATTATTGGGAGGAAAACCATGAGCCATGCAATATACCAAGGATGCACGACGGGTGAGAAAAGAAGGAGCAACAGAACAGAAAGATACAATTTATCGAAGAGTGGCTTTTTGCTTACGGAGAGGAGTAAAAGAAAAAGCCCAAAAAGAAGAGCACAGATAAGCCTCGTTTTTTGATTATCTGAGAAATAGAGATTAAGAGATTCGAAGACGATACCATTAAATGTCCAATGTTTTACAAATGTGAACAAGGCCTCTAATGGATTGGAATTCAACAGATACGGAATAAACTGAAATGAGATGGTTAGTGCTGGAATAACCAGGAGAAGTATTCTTTTTTTCCATAGAGATTCGTGAATGATCAATATCGGCAGCAATACTAATCCAACAGGTTTTATCGACATGGAAAGGCCTAGTAAAAACGAAGCAAGTGTAGTCTTTCTCTGAAGATATGCTAAGACGCCAAAGATGAGAAATGGAAAACCTAATCCATCGAGATGGCTGTCGATTGCAAATTGAAAGAGTGATAAAGGACAGAGCGCATAAAGAAGAACAAACTTGGATTGTATGTGAAGTCGACTTGTGAGTAAGATTAATCCAATAATGGTTGCGATTTCAGAGAACAGCAATATCAACTTATATCCCCAGATTGCTTCGCCGCTCATTTGGTAGCAAAGAGAGAATATCCATTCACTGAACGGAAAATACAAAGTTTTGATATCAGGGTGGTTCACGGAAGCAGGGAGCAGAACCGAATGCAAATGATTCAACGAATCAGAATTAGGCGCGTACGAGTACGGATTAAGTCCGGATGTCTGTACTTTTCCATCCCACATGTAACGGTACACATCATCCGAGCCGATAGGAGTGGCGGTGAGAAAGCTTAACCGGATGAAAAGAGCAAGTCCAAGACAGTAGAATATATAATTCTTTGGAGGTTCAGTTCGAAAAATCAACCAGCACATCCAGCAAAAAACAAGTGATGTTCCAATGAATGCAAATGTGTATGTGATAACCGGGTGGAGAAAAGAGGAATGGACGAACAGGAACCCGAACGCCAAAAGAGTTATGCTGAAGGAAAGTTTAAAAAGCGATATTTTGTTCACGAGAGTACACGATATTATTATTTGAATGTATAGTAGCAATCAATTAAAAGAAATGCAAAACTGTTCTACGCAGAATAAAACACCGAACATTCATGAACTCGCATTTCATGTGCGTTCCGTAAATTCATGAAATACATATCATTCTCGGAGAGTTATGAAACACTTTCTTCTATTTACCTGTATGGCGAGTATGTTTATTCATCACATTGCAGAAGCGACTCTGAATGATTCGCTTGTCCTGAAAGCGAACAACATGTTCCGTACGTCGAGGTTCGATTGCTGCAGTCTCTTACGAGAGAAAGGGAATCACATTGAAATTCGGTTTAGAAATGAATAAAACAGCCTGCATGTTGTCGAGTTCCAAAAATATTGTCTAAACAGCTCGAAGATCTACACGCAATTGGATGTAACTTTTATCTTGATATTCCCTTTGAAAAAAGTAAATCACGAGTGGTTTTAAATTGACCATCTCTATTATGTAAAGAAATATGCTCCTCATTTATTAAATTTTAATCTTTTTTAATTTTATACTTGCAACTTATTTGAATAAACCTTAATTATTAATAAAGAAGTGAAGCTCATTAATTAATTCTTTGTGCAAGCGATAGATAAGTAAAACCTCATCGATCGTTTTAAGGGATTGATAGACGGAACACCGACCGAGTGTCAAGTTCCCTTCTTTAGAAATCCTAATTGGTGACCCCAATTTGTAAAAATTGAGCAGCATCAAGTGCCGTAGTATGTGAATACGAGCGAGCGAATCGTAGAATCTCAAAAACAAATACGGTCACAGGTAAGACAAACGAGTGATCATAAAGACGATGAGTGGATGACTGGTAAAGTAATTGTTTCCAATGGGATTATTTAAGCACAAAATGTAGTCGGTCAATACTATTATTTAAAATGAAAAATCCATCAATCAAAATTTCTCTCTTTCATTGTTCAAACTCAATTTCCCCCGAAGAAATAAATCAAATAAGTTCGCAATTGGGTGAATTTGAATTAAATACCATCAGTGTGCCATGTTCCGGGAAAATCGCCACTGAATATATTTTAAAATCTATCGAGACGGGATCCGACACCGTGATACTTGCCGGCTGTATGACGGGTGAATGCAAGTTTCTTCAAGGCAACCTCCGCGCACGTAAACGAATAGACGCCATAAACGACCTTTTAAACGAAACAGGCATGGGAAGCGATTGCGTCTCGTTTATTCAAATCGATAATAAAAATAAAACCGAAAATATTATAAATGAATTATCAAGTTGCATCCGGCAAATAATAAACGAACAGGAAAAAGTAACAGAAACATTCTAAGACCATACAATGAACAGCTTACTAGCAAAAAAAATTGAAGAAGGGGATTTCATTATTACTGCCGAATATCTTGCCGGCACTAATATTGATTCCGATCCTGTCAATAAATCACAAATTTCAGGTGTTCTGGCGGTGAATGTAGCAGACAATCCGTATGGCCCTATTATATCAGGATTGGCATCGGCGGTAAAATTAAAACAAGCAGGAATCGAGCCGGTATACCAAATTGTTACCCGTGACCGCAACAGGATCGCTCTTCAATCCGATATATTAGGCGCCGCATCATTGGGTATTAAAAATATTTTATGCCTTTCAGGATACCATCAAAGCCTATCGGAAATGCCGCAATCGGCAAATGTATACGATGTCGACTCCATTCAACTGATAGACATTGTAACAAGGATGAACAATGAAGGGGTCCTTCTCAACGGCTCAAAAATCGGCGGCAAGTTTTCTATGCTTGTCGGTGCGGTCGCAAATCCCTATGTAAGGCCCCTTGAACTTAACATTATGCGATTGGCCAAAAAAATTAGGGCCGGGGCAAAGTTCATACAGACACAGGGCGTCTTCAATACTACCGATTTTCATGAATGGTTAAACGCGGCATATCAGGAAGGTCTGACTGAGAAGGCCGCATTTATTGCAGGAATTTATCCGCTTGAAAGTTATGACGAAGCGATCAGTCTCCTGAAAAAACACACCGATTTTTATATACCCGAGTCGCATATACATAGTATGAAAGATGCCGGCGGTCCCGCCGAACAAAAGAAAAGAGGCATCGCAATCTGTGTTGAAACGATCAATAAAATAAAGGAAATGAAAGGGTTGAGCGGCATCCATATCATATCGGGCGGAAAAGAAGACATTATAAATGAAATTATTTCTCAAGCCGGATTATAGATAGTTACGTATGCCTGAAAAATATCATATCAAAACGAGCCATGTTCTGCCCAGACTTCCCCGCATAGGGAAATGCGGAATTGTGGACTGGCGCGAAGACTGTGCACGATGTCATAACTGTGTAAAGAAGGCTTGCGTCTATGACAAGTACCGGGAAGAAAACACATTCATCAGAGATTTGGACGAAGTCCATACACTCTATTATGAATGCATGGGATGTTTCTCATGTGTCCAGAATTGTACGAAGAATTTATTGACGCTGGCCTTAAATTCCGAATATCAAAAACTCGGCAATGAATATTGGACACCACAAATTTTAAGTACTACCTGGTTAGAAGCAGAAACGGGAAAAGTACCGGTGTCAGGTGCAGGATATAGGGGAAAATTTTCGGGTCCTGGTTTTGATTCGATGTGGACCGATATGTCCGAAATTGTCCGCCCTACACGCGACGGCATTCACGGAAGAGAGTATATCAGCACATCCGTTGATATAGGCAAGAAACCTTCCTTCCTGAATTTTCAAAACAATAAATTAGAGACAGTCCTTCCTCCTCTTATTTCTATTCCTTTCCCTGTTATTTTTGACATGTCTTCCGAAAAACATACGCTTCCCGTTCTCGAGCCTTGCATTATTGAGACAGCAAAGCAAACAGGCCTTATCGCTATTATCGACTCAAAGAAATGGAAATCGATAAAGCTGCATAACATAGAGCAATACCTGAAAAATATTGCCTTCTTTTTAAGTCCGGATGGGCCTCAGATACCAAAAGAAATTCTCGATAAAACAAGGCTGGTGGAAATTCCGGACAATAAAAATATCGAGCAACAAATCGCATCGATAAAGAAAAATCATCCCGGAATAATTATTGCCGTGCGGATATTCATGGATGAAAAAGTCGTAAAGCGTGTCGATGAATTGTCAAGAATCGACATTGAAGCCATTCATCTGGTTGCCGATCTTAACGGCAATGAAATTAACGCAAAAAATCCCCGGTTCATGAAGGAAATTATTCGAGAAGTTCATGAATGCTTGATAAAAAATGAAAAGAGGGATGAAATAACTCTCATTGCCGGAGGTGGAATCGGTTTATCCGAACATGTCGCTAAAGCTATTATATGCGGCGCCGATCTTGTTTCAATGAATCTGCCGCTGTTGATTGCAATCGAGTGCCGCCTGTGTGAAAGCTGCAGGCCCGGCGATTACTGTCCGGCAAAATTAGAAACAGAAATCGATTTGCAATACGGGGGCGGACGCATGACCAATTTAATAGGCGCATGGCATTGGCAATTAGTAGAACTTATGGGAGCAATGGGAATGCGGGAAGTGCGCAGACTTCGCGGCGATGTTGGGCGCGCAATGTTTAAAGACGAAATTGAAGAAGAAATTTATGGGCCGATCTTTAGAAAATAAAATTAACCTGGAAGAGATACTCCCCTGTAACACTTTTAAAACCCGTGTTCCGCAGGTCGAGGTCGAAAAAAATATAAAACCGGCTCCTTCGAGGTACCGCAATGAAATCGCAAAATATCTCATCTATCGCGATGAAGAGAAATGCATAATGTGCGGTACATGCGTTAAGACATGTACAAAGGGCGTTCATGTCCTGAAAAAAGGGTATAAGTTATTTGCTACTTCATTAAGCTATACATGCAACGGGTTCGTTTGCGAGAAAACTGAAAATTTTTGTGTCGCAAAATGTCCTAACGGTGCTTTAAGATTGATAAAAAATCCGATGATGGAAGTTATGGGAGATTTCAGATGGACGTCGGACATGATTCTTGCGACATGGAGAATGGCTGAAACCGGAGAAATTCTTCCTGAGGATTCCGATTTTGTATATGAGACCGGCGACTCCGGCGGAGGATTCGATAGAATTCGAATTGTGTTTCCCGACAAACCTGCAAAAGTCGACTCCGATGAAATTGATATAAGTCTTGAGCTGAATAGAAGAAACGACGGCAGGCCGAAGATAAAAATTGACGTGCCCTGGTACGGCGGAGGGATGTCATTCGGTTCCATAAGCAATGTTACACAGTTGGCGAAGGTCCGGGCAGCAACGGCATGGAATACTTTTTCCTGCACCGGCGAGGGCGGTTACATGGAACGCCTGAGACCGTATGACGACCATATGATAACACAAGTTGCTACTGGACTTTTCGGAGTGAGAGAAGAAACAATACAAAGAGTTCCTATCGTCGAATTCAAATATGCCCAAGGCGCGAAACCTGGTTTAGGCGGCCACTTGTTGGGCACGAAGAACACTCCTGCGGTTGCAAAAATGCGTGAAGCTGTTCAGGGAATTCCATTGTTCTCTCCGTTCCCCTTTCACAGCGTCTATTCGATCGAAGACCATATGAAACACATCGATTGGATAAAACATATAAATCCGAGGGCTTTAATTTCTACAAAGGTTTCTACTCCAACCGATGTCGATATGGTTGCCGTCGGAAGTTATTATGCAGGCACACACATAATACATATAGACGGGGGGTATGGAGGCACAGGCGCTGCCCCTGATATAGCCAAGAAGAATATTGCAATGCCTATTGATTATGCGATCCCGAAGGTTCATAATTTCCTTTCAGCGGAAGGTGTACGCGACGCTGTTGTATTGATAGCAAGCGGCGGTATACGCAATTATTATGATATCGCAAAAGCGATTTGCCTCGGGGCTGACGGAGTTGTTGTTGGAACTGCAGAATTGGTGGCACTTTGCTGCCTAAGATGCAGCAGATGCGAAAGCGGCAAAGGCTGCCCTAGAGGCATTGCGACAACAAATCCGGAACTTGCCTCCCAAGTTACAATTGAATGGGGAACACAGCGGATCATTAATCTTTACAACGCCTGGTCAATCGGATTAAAAGACATATTAAGACGCCTCGAATTGAAAACCATTAAAGAATTACGCGGAAGAACGGACTTATTAATACATCTGGATATCTCGAAGAAGCAAAATTAATATCCATCTTGAATTTATGAATTCCTACAATATAAAAAATATTCTTAAATCGAAAAGAAATCTCAATAAGACGCTTCAACTGCCTGATAAATCGAGCGCAATGGAAGCTGAAGGCGGGTGCGGTGTTGTAGGATTTTGCTGCACCGAGCCGGTTCCGGGGAAGCATATTCATGAACCTTCAAGATTGATGCATAACCGCGGCAACGGCAAAGGCGGCGGAATAGCAGCGGTTGGTTTTATTCCCGAGCAATTAGGCGTATCAAGGGAGGTGCTCGACGATTATTATATGCTCCATATTGCATATCTTGATCCTTCCGCTCGTCCCGATGTTGAAAAAATATATGTCGATCCTGTGTTCGATATAAAAAAATCCACAAAGCTCGATACGGTCGATGATTGGAAAAGTGTTCCCGGGCTTGAAGTCAAGCCGCCTGATGTGTACCGATATTTCGTACGTGTTAAAGATAGCGCTTTAAGTAAATTTATATCTGAAAACACTTTTGCAAACCTTGACCGGCGAGATGTTGAAGATGAGTTTATAAACCAAAACAGCTTCAAACTCAACCATGAATTTTATGTCTCTGCGAAAAAGCAGACGGCTTTTGTAATGTCGCAGGGCCGTAATATTATGATCCTGAAAGTTGTCGGTTATGCTGAAGCTGTAACTCAATATTATAAGATTGACGATCTTTGTGCTCATGTCTGGATTGCACATCAACGGTATCCGACAAGGGGCCGGGTCTGGCATCCGGGTGGTGCCCATCCGTTTACTGCGATGAATATGGCATTGGTACACAACGGCGATTTTGCAAATTACCATTCGGTAACGGAATACTTAAAACAGCGCAATATATATCCACAGTTTATAACCGATACCGAAGTATCGGCGCAGATGTTCGATTTATTGTCTAGAATATACAAATACCCGGTAGAATATATAATAGAGGCATTCGCACCGACGACAGAACTTGACTTTGACCGCCTGCCGAATGAAAAACAAGAAATCTACCGGGCAATTCAATCGACACATATGCATGGTTCTCCGGACGGACCCTGGTTCTTTATCATCGCGCGCAATCTTATTGAGAACCGCAAATTCCAATTGTTGGGCATCACAGATACAGCCATGCTGAGACCGCAGGTCTTTGCTTTTGTTGACGGCGAAGTTCAGGTTGGAATTATCGGCTCCGAAAAACAGGCTATTGATGCGACACTTGAGAGTCTCGCAAAGGATGATAAACGAATTTGTCCGATTGCAGATAAATACTGGAATGCCCGCGGCGGGAGCTATTCCGATGGCGGAGCTTTCATGTTCGATATTATTCCGGATAATAAAGGCAAATACAGGCTTGAGTGTAAAGATAAATTTGGCACTCCGGTTGTTATAACTGAAAAAACTGAAAGCTGCGATTTTAGGAAAGAAATTCCGGACACAAAGAATAAAGAGCAAATCGAAAAAATAATTAACGAATATGCCGTTGCCGGAAAATATATTTTTGAATTTATCAGGGACAACATTCCGCAATGGTCATTCGATGATATACGTATTGCATGCCGGGCAACGAGAGATATCGGCAAAGACGATAAATATACATCATATGCAATCGATACTCTGACTTTATTAAATGACAGGCAGTACTCGACAGGCACTAAAAGACGGTCGCATATTCTTCAAATAATTCGGACTGAACTGAATTCATTATTCATAAATATTCCAAGGTTGCGTCCTGAAAACGACGAATTGTCCGAGTATCGCCTAATCGATTTTGAAGCAAGAAGCGAGTTGCGTGGACCCAAAGACAAAGAAAAAACACTGGTGGTAAATTCGAAAAATTTTCCACCGGAAGGCAATGAATGCGATGCAATGTTTCTTGTCAGAGCGTATAAATTAGGCTGGAAAAATTTTATCCTCTTTCATTGCGCAGGCCAGCGTTATGTCGGATGCGGTTTCGGACCCGAAACCCATGACCTGACAATCGACATTTACGGCAGTTCCGGTGATTATCTTGGCTCCGGTATCGATGGAATGACTATAACCGTTCATGGCAACGCCCAGGACCAGTTAGGACAGATAATAAAACAAGGGAAATTAGTTATTCACGGTGATGTCGGCCAGACATTTTTGTACGGCGCGAAGGGAGGGTCCATATTTGTAAAAGGGAACGCCGCCGGACGGCCAATGATTAATTCTGTCGGAAGGCCCAGGATTGTCATCAACGGCACAAGCCTCGATTTTCTCGGCGAATCATTTATGGCGGGCGACCCACATAATAAAGGCGGCTTTGTGATCCTCAACGGTATGAAGTTCAATGAAGAAGGTCAGGTCGTGCCTCTGCCGGAACCATATCCGGGAAGCAACCTTTTTTCTCTTGCATCAGGAGGCGCTGCTTTTATAAGGGATCCTAAACGGCAATTAATTTCAGAACAGTTAAACGGCTGCATATTTTCCCCTTTTACGGAAAAAGATTGGGAATTGATTTTGCCATATCTGACGGAGAACGAAAAGCTCTTCGGAATTAAATTAGATGATTTACTGACAGTGAATGGTAAAAAACTTAATCCGATGAAAGTTTATCGCAAAGTTTCACCGAGCATCGAAGGCACTCCATCTACGCCCGAACAAGATGTTTATGGGGAAGAGGAGGAAGTTGATGAACTCGCCGAAGAAGTGCTCGAATAATAAAAAATAATTTTTCGAAATAAATATGCCCATTGTCATAAGTAAAGAAAAAACAGATACCGGCTTACTGCAATCAGTTAAGGAAATTTCCGGCGTTGATGTTGCCGGATGCCTGCAATGTAAAAAATGCACCAACGGCTGTCCAGTAACAGCGCTGGTCAAAGTACATCCCTCGGAAATAATTAGGAGACTGCAGTTGAACGCAGGCGATTCGATTTTAAACAGCGACCTGGTATGGATGTGTGCTTCGTGTGAAACATGTTTTTCCCGCTGCCCGATGCAAATCGATATGGCATCTGTCATGGATGCTCTGCGGATCATCTCAGTCAAGAAAAACGCAGCCAAACAGAAGGGCAATGTTCCTTTGTTTAATAGATGGTTCCTGAAAACAATCAACATGTTCGGCAGGACATACGATCTGGGAATGATCGCAGCATATAAAGTTGGAACTTCAAGCTATTTCCAGGACACGGATAAATTTCCAATGATGCTTCAAAAAAGGAAAATAGCATTATTTCCATCTTTCAAAGCCGATAAAAAATACGTAAAAAGAATATTGAAGAAAAAGAGGTGATGCAGACCCTTTATCAGCTTTATAGAATTTAAGAAAGCCCGGAAAAAAAAATTGGAGAATTGCAAGCAAATGAAATATGCGTATTATCCCGGATGTTCGGCAGAGTCCACGGCGCGCGACCAATATATGTCAATACGAGAAGTCTCAAAAGCTTTGGACATAGAATTGATTGAGCCGAAGGGTTGGACTTGCTGTGGATCGACTCCGGCTCACCACACAGATAGAATTCTATCTATTGCTCTCCCTGCGGCCAACCTACTCTTGGCCAAAAAAATGGGTCTCGATATGGTTGTGTTTTGTGCAGCCTGCTATAACAGAATGAAAGTCACAAACTACGAAATTCAAACAAATCCCAAAATCAGAAAAGAAATATCGGATTCATTGGGAGAAGATTATGACGGCAGTGTGAACGTTCATCATTTTGTAGAAGTGCTTATCAAAGACATCGGAATTAAAAAGCTGCAGGAAGCCTTTACACATTCATTGGACGGATTAAAGGTAGTCAATTATTATGGCTGCCTGCTCGTACGGCCGCATCAAGCGACTAATTTTGATGATCCTGAAAATCCAATGATTATGGACAGCCTTATAACGATTATGGGCGGTGAGAGCATCGATTGGCCCCATAAGGTCGAATGCTGCGGCGGAGGATTCGCTCTCACACGGACAGATATCGTCATCGAACTTTCCAACTCTATTTTGGGGATGGCAAAAGCTGCCGGCGCACAATGTATGGCTGTCGCCTGTCCTATGTGCCAGATAAATTTAGATTTAAGGCAAAGCGATATAAATAAAACAAAAAACACAAACTATGATATCCCGATTGTTTATATAACTCAGCTTGTGGGATTATGTTTAGGCATTTCTCCCGAAAAGCTAGGTATGGATAAATGTGTCGTCTCTCCAAAGCCGATTATCGATGCTGTCATAAGCAATTAACAGAGAAAGATTTATTTGTGAAGATTGAAAAGAAAAAGATGATTGGCGCTGTATTGGTTGAAGGCGGGGGCATAGCTGGTGTTCAGGCATCTCTCGATCTTGCTAATTCAGGATACAAAGTCTACCTCGTAAACCGCTCTGCAACTATCGGCGGTATGATGGCTCATCTTGATAAAACTTTCCCTACAGGCGATTGTGCAACATGTATCATTTCGCCTAAACTGGTCGAATGTTCCAGAAATCTTAATATAGAAATTCTCACGCTTTCGGAGCTGGAAAAAATTGAGGGAGAACCGGGAAATTTTAGAGTCACGGTAAAAAAATCACCGCGATACATCAATGAAAAAATCTGTAACGATTGCGGAGAATGCACAAAGGCGTGCCCGGTTGAAGTAAGCGATAAGTTTAACCGCGATCTCGGTACACGAAAAGCGATACAAAAGTATTATGCGCAGGCAGTTCCCAATAAACCTAATATATTGAAGCTTGGACATTCTCCCTGCAAAATGAAATGTCCGGCTAATATCAATGTTCAGGGATACATTCAATTAATAAAGAAGAAAGAATATCTAAAAGCTGTAAATCTTATTCGTGAAAGAAATCCTCTTGCCGCTGTATGCGGACGAGTCTGCCCTGCTCCATGCGAGACAGCATGCACGCGCTCCAAAGTCGACAGCTCCTTGGCCATCAGACAATTAAAAAGATTCGCATCCGATCAGGAAATAAAATTGTATAGATCCGGAGAGTTGAAACTGCCCGAGCAAAAGAATCCTCCTTCAGATGCAAAGAAGATCGCTATTATCGGTGGTGGGCCGGCAGGATTAACGGCGGCAGGCGATTTGGCCGATAAAGGATTTGCTGTCGCTATATATGAATCGAGGAACTCTGCGGGAGGAATGCTTTATTGCGGAATTCCCCGATACAGACTTCCAAAAGATATACTTGATTATGAAGTAGAGTTGATAAAACGTAAAGGTGTTAAAATTGTTCTGAATTGTACTATCGGTAAGGACAAAGCTTTTTCCGAATTGAAAAAGGAAAATGATGCGGTATTTATCAGTGCCGGAGCACATGTCAGCAGAAAATTAAGCATAGGCGGCGAGGATAAAAATGGTGTGAACTACGGCGTTGAATTCCTAAGGCAAGCCGCTGATGAAAAGAACAGGCCGAAGGTCAAGGATACTGTCGTGGTTATCGGAGGAGGCAATGTCGCAGTTGATGTAGCCAGAACAGCACTCAGACTCGGCGCTAAAAGAGTAGAACTTGTTTCGCTCGAGCAGCGCAATGAAATGCCTGCATATAAAGACGAAATTAAAGCAACCTTAGTCGAAGGGATCATAATTCGAAACGGATGGGGTCCGAAACAAATACTCGGCAATGGATCCGTTACCGGAATAGAACTGAAGCAATGTATTTCTGTATTTGATTCAAGCGGCAAATTCAAACCAACTTACGATGAAAATAATAGCATTTCAATTGATTCCGATCAAGTAATCGTATCTATAGGACAGATGGTAGATGGCGATCTTACTAAGCACATTGGGATTGATATTGAACGCGGATGTTTCAAAGTAAATCCTGACACTCTTGAAACTTCGGTGGAAGGAATCTTCGCAGGCGGTGATAATGCATCCGGACCGGGCAGTGTCATAGAAGCCGTTGCCGCCGGAAAACGTGCCGCAGAATCTATCAGCCGTTATCTGAACAATGAAGATATGCTGCCCAACCGATTTGAACATTCGCTGAAACCATTTCCGGAAGAATTGCTCCCCTCTGTAAAGAGAGTCGCAAAAAAGATTCGTGCTTCAGCCGACGAACTGACAGTTGAAAACCGCATAAATAATTTCAACGAGATCGAATATCCTTTTTCTGAAGACGATGCAATTAAAGAAGCCGAAAGATGTCTGAACTGCGCTCAATGCTCTGAATGTATGGAATGTGTTTCGGCGTGCGAAAAGAAAGCAGTCGATCACGGTATGAACGAGGAAAAAGTAGAACTGGAAGTAGGTGCGGTCATACTTACTCCCGGCTTCGATGAATTTGACGCAGAGCAAAAAGGAGAATACGGATTTAACCGCTATCCGAATGTTCTTACTAGCGTCCAATTTGAGCGTATGCTTTCCGCTGCAGGTCCGTATCTCGGCCATATAGTGCGCAGGGACAACGGTAAAGATGCCAAACGGATAGCATGGATACAATGCGTGGGTTCCCGCGAATCAAAACCCGGAAACGAATATTGCTCATCCATCTGCTGTATGGCGACAACCAAACAAGCCATGATTGCTTCCGAGCATCTTGGTGGGTTGCAGGGAACGATCTTTAACATGGATATCAGGGCGCATGGAAAAGATTTCGACCAGTATTATGAACGCGCGCGTGCAATGAAGAATATTGAATATGTTAAGAGCATGCCATCTCGAATTATTCAGATACCCGGCTCGAACGATTTACGATTAGTCTATGTTGACCCTCTACAAGGTTATACTGAGAAAGAGTTTGATCTCGTTGTGCTGGCTGTCGGTCTGGAACCAAAAATATCTGTTACTGAAAGCGTACGCAAACTTGGAATTGAAATTAACGAATACGGGTTCTGCAAAACAGACAGGCTGTCACCGCTGGTAACATCTAAACCCGGCGTGTTTGTCGGAGGGGCATTCCAGGAACCGAAGGATATTCCTGAAACAGTTGTGCAGGCAAGCGCGGCCGCTGCAATGGCAATGGAATTATTGTCGCCTTCGAAGAATTCGTTAATTGTATCAAGAGAATATCCTTATGAGCATGATGTTACCGACGAAAAGCCCAGAATAGGCGTATTTGTTTGTCATTGCGGTATCAATATAGCCGGAACTGTCGATGTGGAAAAAGTAACAGAATCGATCAAAAATCAGCCCGGAGTTGTGTTTGCCTCGCACACGATGTATACCTGCTCCGATGCAAGTTTATCGAATATAAAAGAGCAAATAATAAAGGACAGATTAAATAGAGTTGTCGTTGCTTCGTGCACCCCGAGAACACATGAGCCTATCTTCCGCGAAACCTTGCGGGAAGCGGGACTTAATCCCTACCTGTTTGAACTGGCAAACATCAGGGATCAGTGTTCCTGGGTTCATTCATCCGAACCTGAAAATGCGACTGTAAAAGCAATCGAGCTTGTAAAGATGTCCATCTCAAGAGCATTCAGGTTAATGCCTCTCGAAGGAGAGAAAATTCCAATTTACCAGAATGCCGTTATTATCGGAGGCGGTGTCAGCGGAATGTCCGCAGCGCTTTCGCTCGCCGAGCAAGGCTATGATGTTGAATTGATCGAGAAGTCTTCCCAGCTAGGCGGGAATTTGGCTCTTGTTCATTCCACTCTCGAAAACGAGAGCCTCAATAAGTTTAAAGCTGATCTTATTGAGAAAATCAGTACGCATAGAAACATCGACTATCACCTGAATTCTATAGTTGAAAGCGTTACGGGCCATATCGGGGAATTTAAAATCAATATTACGAAGGACGGCAAACCGAAAGAATTTATCTGCGGGGCTATAATAATTGCTACAGGCGCAAGGCCCGCCGAGACAAAAGAATATACTTATGGAACCGTCAAAAACGTAATGACACAAGTAGAATTGGAAAGTTCGCTTAATAGCGGCAAAATTGAAAAAAGAGGCCGGACGTATGTGATGATCCAATGTGTCGGTTCACGCAATACGGAAAATCCATATTGCAGCAGAATTTGCTGTTCAATGGCAATCAAGAATGCATTAAAAATTAAAAGAGAAGATCCGACTGCAAACATTTATGTCTTATACAGGGACATCAGAACTTACGGTTTCAGGGAAATTTATTATAAACAAGCACGCGAAGCCGGCGTGGTTTTCATAAGATATGATGAAAAGAACCTGCCTGTCGTATCTGATGTAAACGGTGTGTTGAGTTCGGTGAAAGTGGAAAGCCCGGATTTTCCAGAACTTATTCTCATAGAAGCCGACCAGCTTATCTTAAGCACCGGAATTAAAGCCGAGAAGGACAATAAAGTGCTTTCAGATATGCTTAAGGTTCCGCTCAATGCGAACGGATTTTATGTTGAAGCCCATATGAAATTGAGGCCTGTGGATTTTGCTACAGAAGGATTGTTCGTATGCGGATTGGCCCATTCGCCAAAAATGATCGACGAAAATATTTCACAGGCAAAAGCTGCCGCCGCTCGTGCTGCAACGATTTTATCAAAGACCCATTTGGAAGTGGGGGCACAGGTTTCGATTGTAAATCAAAATAAATGCATATCGTGTATGACTTGTGTGAATGCCTGTCCGTACGGCGCTCCGTACAGTAATCATAACCACAAAGCAGAAATTGAAAGAGCAAAATGTATGGGATGCGGGATATGCGCATCCGAATGCCCTGCACGTGCAATTCAACTTAATCATTTCAAGTCGAACCACTTCAAGGCTATGATAGACAATTTATTTAATGTAGAAGAAACCGTATGATGAGCGATAAGACATTTGAACCGAAAATAATAGCCTTTTGCTGCCATTACTGCGCTTATGCATCGGCCGATTTGGCCGGTTCAATGCGGCTGCAATATCCAACGGGAGTGCGTATCATTCGTACACCCTGCACAGGAAGACTCGAAGTAGAATATTATATGAGAGCATTTGAAAACGGCGCCGACGGCGTTCTGGTGGCCGGCTGTCTTGAAGGCGGATGCCATTTTATAGAGGGAAATTTACTCGCTAAAAAGAGGGTTAGCGCTATCAGGGACATTCTTCAAGAAAGCGGTATCGAGAAAGAACGCCTGCGAATGGTAAACATATCTGCGGCAATGGCTACTAATTTAGCAGCGGTCATAAACGAAATGGTAAACATAATTAAAGAACTCGGTCCCAATCCTATTCGAAAAATAAATAATGGGCCAGACATTGAATTTAAAGAATTTGAAACGCTTAATTCACAGAAATAAATTATTTTAATAAAGTGGATTTACAATGATAGTCGCTCAAAGAAAAAAAATACCGGAAATATTTAATGTAATTCAAGAACACAAAAGTGTTTTGGTTCTCGGATGCGGTACTTGTGTTACTGTATGCCTTGCCGGAGGCGAACGTGAAGTTTCAATCATATCCTCGGCGCTAAGAATTGCATCGCGCAAAGCAGGCAAGAAAATTAAAGTCAACGAATTTACTATTGAACGCCAGTGCGACAATGTTTTTATAGAAGGCGCTGCCGAAGAAATCAAGAAAAACGATGCAGTCCTTTCATTGGGCTGCGGAGCAGGAGTTCAGGCAATTGCTGAACGTTACCCGGATACTCCGGTATATGCAGGCCTCGACACAGCCTTCCTTGGTATTCTCGAATCGAGAGGCGTATGGACGGAAAAATGCATGCAATGCGGGACTTGTGTTCTATCTGACTTTGGTGGTATTTGTCCGATTACACGATGTGCGAAACACATGCTTAATGGTCCTTGCGGCGGCTCGCGTGAAGATAGATGTGAAATCAGGGCCGATCAACCATGTGCGTGGCAACTCATTTATAAGAGACTAAAAAATATCGATCAGTTAGATAAAATTGCTAAGGAGCATCCTATCAAGGATTGGAGCAAAAGCATTGATGGCGGCAGCCGGACAATAATTCGCGAGGATCACAGGATATAAAAAGTACTATTTGTGACATGAATTTTATGGTATTAAATCTTTTTTTGATTTGCGGTAAAGATTGTTTTCATTTCCATACTAGTATTGAAGACTTTTCTGTTGTTGCATAATTCCGAAATTGCATTTTTTCCATGCCATCTCATGTTCATAGGTGCCATTATAATTTGGGGAGATACATTTTCCTGTCGCAAGCAAAAAGAAATATTTTTCGATTTTTTCTAACTCATCTTTGATGAAACGTAAAATCCTGTCAGAATCCTTGACATAATCTTCAATCCTTCCCAAGACCTAGTAATGAGCGAGTTCGTTTGTGTATTTCTTAATCGCTGTATATCAAGTAGTTAGTTAGTGTTGCGGAGTACCCCAACCAAGCACACATACCATTGAATGAGGGAAATAGCCCATCATACAAGATTATTGAGCTGTAAGAAGGAGCAGATATGTATAAAATATCGTTCCTTTTTGGATCGACTATTCTGCTTGTGCTGTTGAGATCCATGATCTTAGGGTTCATTTCTCAAAATAAACCACTGGGATAAAAGACTATCACTATTCATCATCAGTATTACATGACCACATTCAGCAAGTCGAATCGTTTTCCGGTTGTTGTAAAATACTGGCTTACAGAGAAGATGTATTCCTGCAAAACGAAACTTGTCTGACTTGACTATTGGAAAGGTAAAATCAAACGTGTCTTTTTGATTATTCCCCATTTTTTGTTTATCGTAATACAATTACGACTGAATAGATTAATAAAATTCCGATGCTTGGGTGAACAGCGTATTCCGACCGAAGTGTTTTTCATCTGAAGGTATAAAATGAAAATTGTGGAAGTTCGGGAGAAGACGGTCTCCATCGCTTCATCTATTACGAATGCATATATTGATTTCTCAAAAATGACATGCTCGGTTGTCGCATTGATGACCGATGTTGTGAGAGACGGCAAACCGGTTATCGGTTATGGATTCAATTCAAACGGGCGTTATGGTCAAGGTTTGCTCATACGCGAACGATTGTTCCCGCGCCTTATGGCAACCGATCCCAAGACATTAGTGAACGATGCCGGAGACAACCTCGATCCGTTCCGTATCTGGTCAGCTTTGATGAAGAACGAAAAACCCGGTGGTCATGGTGAGCGATCTGTCGCTGTTGGTACGATCGATATGGCGGTATGGGATGCCGTAGCAAAAATAGCAGGTAAACCTCTCTATCGTTACCTTGCCGATCGTTATCGTAACGGCAAGGCGGATTCCAAAGTGTGGG
>PLMS01000095.1 GCA_003142575.1 Ignavibacteriota bacterium | reverse complement strand
GATGAGATAGCGGTTGGAACAGGTTTCGGCTTGCGGCTTGATCTGTCCTTTTTTATTCTTCGGTTTGACCTTGCGTTCCCATTGCGCATCCCATATCTGCCTCAAGGCGAGCGTTGGGTCACCAATAAGATTGATTTTGGCAGCCCCTCGTGGTGGAAAAACAATCTTGTATTGAATATTGCCATCGGGTATCCATATTGAGTTGTGTGAGTGGGTGTTGGATCATATTGATTCCATCANNGAAGATGATTTTAAAACACAACCAACTGGAAACGCAGGAGCAAGAATTGGATATGGAGTAATTGGAATTGCTCAATGAAATGATTGATGTCTTTTTAAGAGCAGTTTGTAAAAATTTTATGAATCAGTTAAGCCAGCATTAAAAATCGTAGGAAAAGAAAATCCCAACTAAGCTTGAATATCTTTTTGCACGTACTTGTCATGCTGTTTGCTGAAGCTTGACGTTGCAGGTTCAACTCGGGGTCATGAAAAAAAAAGAGGCCGAAACTTTTTAGAATCGGCCTCGCGCATAGCGGGGACACGCCATTTCGTTCAGTCACAACTCTTTTAATAAAAGTATTTGAAATGGCTTTGAAATAGGCAAACTATAGAGCTATCCTTGATTCTTCACCCTCATTCTCACAAATTTATTCGGTTTAGCTACTGAATGCCATAAACTTAACTGCAAACCAAGAGACCTTACTGAGAGTAGCTCCAATGATAGATAACCCGCACATTGCTATTCACTCAGCGGATTGTTACTTTAAACTTGTAGCGTTGTAACTCTGAACACCAAGAAAGGGATTGGAAGTAAGAGTATGAACACAAGAATAAGTTTCATCGGACAGACGACCAATAGCATTTCGCGCCAAATCCTGCTGAAGAATTTTTATAGCCTTCGTCATGCAATCCCGCATATAATTGTTGATATAACTCCAAGTTGGAGGACACAAAAAAAATGAAGAATGATAGGAAAACGAAGAACGAGTTGATTGAAGAACTGGAATCCATTCGTAGGAAAGTGAAGAAACTGGAAACGCTGCTGAAGAAACATAAGAATGCTAAACAGAACATCACAGAGCGCCTGTCTGCCGAACAGGCAGGCAAGCGGGCAGAAGAGGATTTAATCACTGCCAATAAAGAACTCGTCTTTCAAAATGAAGAGAAAGAAAAACGGGCAGCAGAATTAGTCATTGCTAACAAAGAACTCGTCTTTCAAAACGAAGAGAAAGAAAAACGGGCAGCAGAGTTAGTCATTGCTAACAAAGAACTCGTCTTTCAAAATGAAGAGAAAGAAAAACGAGCAGCAGAGTTAGTTATTGCTAACAAAGATCTTATCTTTCAAAACGAAGAGCGCAAACGGGCTGAGGAGGAACTGAAAGAGAGTGAAGAAAAGTATCGTTCTATTTTTGAAAATGTGCAGGATGTGTATTATGTAACTTCGTTTGACGGCACAGTACTCGAAGTCAGTCCTTCCGTCGAGTTCATTTCGAAAGGACAATACAAACGAACGGATTTGATAGGGAAATCGATGTTTGAATTCTATTCTGATGCCAAGGATCGCGATGCTATTATATCAGCGATACAGAAGACAGGCAGTGCGACTGATTTCGAAGTCCGGCTTAAGAACCGAGATGGTTCGTTGATCCATTGTTCCATCTCTGCGAAAATGAGTTTTGATGCTCAAGGGCAACCTGAAAAAATCATAGGCAGCATGCACGATATCACCGAGCGCAAGCGTGCAGAGGAGGCGCTGCGGGAGGCACTCAAGTTCAACGAGCAAATCATCCTCTGTGCTCAACAAGGGATCATTGTCTATGACTTCGATTTGCGGTACCTGGTGTGGAATCCCTTCATGGAACAGTTGACCGGCTTTCCAGCCAGCAAGGTGCTTGATAAGCATCCTTGGGAGGTGTTTCCCTTTTTGCAGAAAGTGGGTGTCATTGAACGCTTGGAAAAGGCGCTCGTCGGAGAACCAACTGATAAAAATGATTTTCCGTACCAGATTCAGGGCTCCGGAAAATCGGGCTGGGCTTCCGATTCCAATGCTCCTTTCCGCAATGCAAATGGTAAGATCATCGGGGTGATTGGAATGGTCAGTGACATCACCGAGCAAAAGCAAATGGAAGAGGGACTGCGCCAAATGCAAAAGTTGGAAGGATTAGGCACCCTCGCCGGAGGGATTGCGCATGATTTTAATAATATTCTTGGAATCATACTGGCATACATCACAAGCATTAAAAGGTTCAAAGGCGATACCAAGAAGTTAGACCTCGCTGTTGATACCATCGTGAAGGCTGTGGATCGCGGCAAAACACTTGTCCAGCAGATATTGACCTTTGCAAGAAAATCGGATACAGCATTTGGAGCGGTGAATGTGAATGATGTGGTCATGGAAATTATGACAATGATCATGGAGACTTTTCCCAAACTCCTTACCTATGCACAAAATTTCGATAAAGGCATTTCTTATATTAATGCCGATCGTTCGCAGCTGCATCAAGCACTACTGAACCTTTGCGTAAATGCGCGCGATGCGATGCCGAACGGCGGCTTACTCATCATCAATACGCGCATGGTATCTGTTGTAAGTCTGCGTCATCAGCATCCAGACGCTGCTGCGAGCGGTTACGTTTGCATTGAAGTGAGTGACACAGGTGAAGGGATGAGCGAAGATATTCGAAAACGTATCTTCGAGCCGTTTTTCACAACGAAGGAAATAGGAAAAGGAACCGGATTGG
>PLMS01000079.1 GCA_003142575.1 Ignavibacteriota bacterium | reverse complement strand
TCGGCAACGGTAAGCTGATCCAGATCGCGCGAATCATCGTTATCTATAGAGCACCATGCAAGATTCCTGAGATCACGCGTCGATTCTTCGACTTTTGTGGCAGCCTCATGAATTTCGTTAAGCTCGACAATCGCCTGAGCAGAAAAATCCGGAAGAAGTCCTCTTTCCATCATCACCCGACGTGCAATTCTTTGCAGGATGGAACGGTGTTGTTTGTCGTCTGTATTCGTCATATCATCACTTTCCTTGAATATCATATTGTGGTTTCATGCTCAATGAATTTATTCTTTTCAGCACCACTATAATTTGTCAACGCGCCATTTCGTCATCGCGACCCTTGACGGCGTCATTGACAACAAGGCATTATGCTATCGCATAGCGGCATTTTACACTATGACAGTGGCCGGCTAATTTGCTTTGCCAGGACCCGCCGTTGCCACCTTTGTCTCAGGGTTTTCTACTCTTGCCGACCTTATCAGGAAACCCAGACTTCGTGGTGTGAGTGCCAAGCAACCCCTTTTCGGTATAAGAGCCGACAGAGTTACCCTCCGGGCCGAAAGGCCGCTTCACTTGCGGGGCACTTCCCGAATGATTGACCATTACAGTAATCACGTCTTGATCCGTGTTGCCGCCCACGCCAGTCACGTTCACCGAGACCTTGTGGTCGCCGTCGGAAACTTTGGTCGCATCAAAACGCGCACTCCACATTTGTGTCTCGCCGATGCGGTCCATCGGCACTGCCAGTCCACCATCGATCTGCATGGTTGCCGAAACAATGCCCTTATCATCCCAAACTTTGACGCGAATGTCTGCCGTATCCTTGACGATTTGTGAACTATCGATCATGAGCAGTTTATCCGTCGGTGAAGTAATCATCACAAACGGCCAACTCCCCAAAGTCTTGAACTTCCAACTGACCACACCGTTATCGATGTTGATGATTGAGTACCCTACCGGCCCTTCGCTCACCTCGCCGGTTGAGCGCGTGGCGGCATAGATCGTGTTTCCATCGTTAGCAATTTCGTTGTAGTGCGTGTGTCCTGCATCAACCATGATCACACTGTCACGCTGGATCACATCCTTCAATTCCGATGTTTGGGCATAGGAGTGCATAAAGATCACACTCTTGAGACCGGCCTTTACCGCTTTATCCAGATCGTTGGTCAGCCACGAGTTCTGAGCATCGCTGATGCCGCTCATCACGTCCAGAAACACGAAGTGGTACTTATCCGCCGTGAAGCTCTGGTAGTTCACTGGCTCCAAATACTGGTTGTATAGAGTGGTCCCGCCCTTGTGATCGCGTTCGCCCGGAATGGCATACAGCGGCACTTGTAATTGATCCGTTGCTTGCTTGATGAGCTGGTACGCACTCTCGGTATGATTATACGCGTTGTCGCCTGGCAGCAACGCAAAATTCACGCCGTTCTTGAGATACTGATTGGTGACTTTGATGATTTCCTTGAAGTCGGCGTAGTTTTGCTGATCACCCGTGGTGATATTCAAGTCACCGAAGTGAACCCAAGTGACCACGCCAGGATTAAGGACAGTCGTGGTCGCACTGAGAGCGCCAGGATTGACCGGGGTCGGCCCGGATGAGTTGGACGTTTGCACGGTCTGGGCAGTCCCCGCCGTCTGCGCCGATGTGCTGGTAACGAACATTGCGGCCGCAACCACTACAAACGCCAGGGGACACATTGCTTTCGGTTTCATTCTACTACCTCCTGTTTTGATTTTGGGGTCTGTGTCGCCCTTGATATTGTCAAACGACACTATCAAATGATTATATAAAGAATTTCCATCCTTTAGTTTCTTCATAATTTCGATCTCTTGTAAAAAAATGTTTCCTCGTTTCCTCCGTGGCAACATATCCTATGATGACTTTTTCTATGGAGAGAACGCCGCAGACCGGCAGATTCTATTTCAGAAAGCGTTGTCGTACTTTTGCCACAATCTGGTTATCTGTCATCTTATCAACAGTTTCAAAGCCTACAACCTTTTGATGGAGTTTTCTACTTTCAAGTCTTTTTTTGAGCTCTCTCTTTGTCTCACCGGGACCGAATATCAAAATAGATTCTGCATCACAAATATAGTCAATCACTTCATCATAGTAATTGTTCAGATGACCAGTTAAACGCTTGTCCCCATGCTCCTCTGTCGATTCTTTTTGTGCCCCACCGGAGAACTGGACATTATTTTTTAATTCTGATGATATTCGTTTTATTTCAGCTCCTTCATCTGCCAAACTAAAAATCACAGCCTTCTTGTGATCAATCCACAAGCCTACTTCTTTTTTCATAGATTTCATCTTTCCAATTCATTGTATTATTCTTCCGATAATTTGAGTATAGGTTACCTAATAATTTTCTCCGTGTTGTTCAAGCCACTCTAACATGGTACGGACACTACCCGTAGCTAATGCAATGCTCGAATCAGCTCCACCGTAATACATACGGATCGTGTCGCCGTCAGAGGCAATCGTGTATCCGCATGGAAAGACTACGTCATCCACATCGCCGTGCCGTTCGTAGGGTTCCTCCGGTCCGAACATCCACTCGTTGCTACGCTTGAGACAGCGTTCCGGTGTGTGCAAATCAAACAGCGCGAGTCCTAACCGGTAAATTGAACTGGCCGATGTCTGCCGCACGCCATGGTAAATCGTCAGCCAGCCTTGCGGTATTTCGATTGGCGGGGCCGAAAGTCCTATTCTGTTTGCATCCCACCACCCACCTTTCCGGGCTGCGAGCATCAGCTTGTGATTGCCCCAATATCGGAGATCAGGCGAATACGATATCCACATGTTAGCGCCTTGAGGACTTACCGGTCGATGGATTAAAGCCCAACGGCCGTCAATGCGACGTGGCAGCAAAGCCGCATCTTTATCATCCGGGTGCATGATCAACCCACAGCGCTCGAAGGTATCAAAATTTTCTGTGAGCGCCATGGCTACGCCGGGACCATCACGCGTGTAAGCGGTATAGACAACGGCATATTTTTTTAATTCCGGAACGTACGTAATACGCGGGTCTTCAATACCCCAGAGTTCTTCGGGGAAGTGTTCAGGATCCGCCATGAAAGTCGGGCGGGAATCAATCTGCCAGTTATCTATGCCGTTGGCAGAGCGGGCAGCACAGAGATGTGAATGCCCGCGCCGATCCTCCACACGGCATAAAAGTAAAGTGGTTCCGTCCAGCAACAAAGTTGCGCCGGGATTAAACACGCTATTAATGGGATACGGCCAATTGGCGGCTGTAAGAATAGGATTCAGGTTATGACGGTGAAAAAGTTCTAGATGCTGGTTGTTCGCTTTAATAATGCCTCCATAGATAAACGTGTCTGTTCGGCTAAACGCAATTCCAATAAGGATTGAAGAAATGCGAGCGTAGATTCTGCTCCCTGATTTTCGTTCGGCCGGTCGGGATGTAAACCGTCACGGCAACCACCTGTTGTTGCATCATACAAGGGGAGCTTCAAATCGTTCCGCCCGAGGAACCACTCAAATGCCCGTCGGGCTTCTTTGTTCCAGCGTTTGTCCCCTGTAATTCTAAATGCTTCGAGACAAGCCGAAACCATCGCCTGTGCTTCAATCGGTTGTTGATCGAAGCGGGCACGTTCGCTTCCAAACTGATAAAATCCGTTCGAACCTATTGGAACAAAATGTCCATTGCCTGCGCGGTGCAGTTCGGTCAGCCAATTTAACGACTCCAATCCAGCATCAGTCATTGCACTGTTCGGAATTGATTTTCCGCAGATGAGGAGAGCATGAGACAGTGCCGCATTGCAATACGTAAGACTTCTTTCAAACCAGCGCCAGTCTTCCAAACGATTACTTTGATACAATCTCAAAAGTCGGCCTGCCAATTCTTCGCTGACCTGGTGAGCCATCCGATCGCCGGAATACTTTTGTGAATATTCTGAAATGCCAATGAGTGCAAATGCCCAGGCACGTGGGCTGGTTGTTGTAAGGATGGAAGGAAGGGCTTGCTCAAACAACCAGCCTGCCATACTATTGAATGACGGTGTCGTAGAATGGCTCAAGACGGTTCCTAATGCCCAAATTGCTCGACCATGACTATCGTCCGAACCTACGTCTTCTGACCACTTGCGCTGATAATCCATCACATTCCGAAAACGTTTATTCTGAGCATTAAATGCAAATCCGAGGAAAGCGAGATAGCGGGAAGCTAATCCTACGCTCTCGCTGTTCCCCAGTTCATCTAAGAGAATGCTCACCAAAAGGGCACGTGCATTGTCATCAGTTGTATATCCATGAGAATAGTTGGGCACGGTAAAAAGAGCATGCTGCAAAATTCCTGTTTCATCTGTCATGGCTCGTAAGTGATCCATTTTTAGGGGAGGTAATTCACTCGGATATTTATCGAGTGCTTTCGCAATAAATCCTGGCGGGATATAATTGCGACGTTCTGCTCGAGCGCGTTCAAAACTTTCCATATAGCGTTTCGCCACTTCGGACCAAATCATCGCTCGTCCAAACATATACGCACGCTTGCGCATTGCGTGCCGCTCTGCTTCATTGCCCAATAAGTTTATCACTTGCTCAGCTAAAGCCGCGGGATCGCGGAAGGGGACAAGCACACCTCGTTTATTGGCAAGCATCTCTTGCGCGTACCAATATGGTGTAGAGATGATCGCCTTACCCGCTCCTAATGTGTACGCAAGAGTTCCGGATACGATCTGTGCCTCGTTAAGATAGGGCGTAATATAGATATCAGCGGCTCCGATGAACTTAACAAGTTCTTCCAGGCTGACAAAGCGGTTGTAAAAGATTACATGACTTTCTACACCCTTCTGTTGAGCTAACCATTGAAGAGACAGTCGATACGTTTCGCCTTCATGCTGAATAACATGAGGATGTGTCGCACCAACAACGATATAGACAACGTCGGGATAGCGGGCAACAACATCGGGCAGGGCAGATATGACGGTCTCGATTCCTTTGTTCGCCGAGAGTAAACCAAAACTCAGTAGAACAGTTTTACCCTCCACGCCAAACAGATCTTTATTGAAGCTTGGATCAACGAACGGCACATCAGGAATACCATGGGGAATTAGATCAATCTTTTCCGGCAATACATGATAGATTTTTTGTAGATATTCAGAGCCGCGTTCACTCATGACGACCAACCTATCCGAAAGAGCAGCAACTTCTTCCAACACCAATCGCTGATCAGGGGTTGGGGAGTCGAGTATGGTATGCAACGTTGTGACAATCGGCATTCGCAGATCACGCAAGAGCGTTAGGATGTGGCTTCCTGATTTTCCGCCGAATATTCCATACTCGAATTGCAAACATATCAGATCGACATTGTTGATATTGAGAAAGTCAGCTGCGCGCGTGTACGTATGGATGTCTTTCTCCTTGAGTTCAAAGCGAACCCGGGTCGGATAGGCGTAACCGGCTTCGATATCATTGACCGGTAAAGCAATACATGTTGTTTCAATATATGCCGAAGCAACAGCCTCGCATAAGTCAGTCGTGAATGTAGCGATACCGCACTGGCGCGGCAAGTAATTACCGATAAATGCAATACGGCTGATTATCGAACCTTGTTCCATAAGAAGTCTTTCCTTACCGATTCCATCCATTCTTTGATTTATCATTATCTCTTGACATATGAACCATACAACCCAAACACTTAAATTGCCACATCCGCACAAACTCTTGAGCTTGGATAGTATATAGTGCAATGGCCTTTCCGGGATACGTTCTGCTGCCTCGGTAATACAGGATCTGAAGCCGTTAATTTCTTCTTCCGGTTTTCCCTCTTTGCGGACTGCCAGATTTATCCTAAAGCATTCACGGCAATCACCGGAGTCGTCGTCAACGAAGAAGACCGTTGAAGAATAACATAATCGATAAAACTACGAAAAGGAGAAACAAGAAAACTCCAGGAAATGAGTTCCAGTCTACTAACCATGAAACTATGTTTTGTTTTTTCATAGATGCATGATCCATGTGTTGTTGCTTGATGCACATTGATCGATGAATATGTTCCGTCGCTCCGTACGAATCATTTTCTTTTCCTTGACGATGCCTTTGATTTCATCTGTCGCTTGTCCGATTTCTTTTTATTGCTCAATGCTTTATGTAACTTTACCAATTTGCTGTTGGCCTGCTTAAGCTGTTCAACGATTATTTTATAATCATCCACACGGTGTCTGGCTTCATCTTTGGCAATTCCGTATTTCTCTTGAAGCTTTCCAACAAGCTCTTCATTCTTGCCTAAGATTGCTGACAGTTCATCGTTCATCATTTTTCCCCAATGATAGACAGCTATTCCCCTCCGCTGCTTCCACTGTCCTTCCAGACGATCCCAGTTCATGGCATATTTTCCTTAAACACCAAACAATTCAACTTTCATATATGGGTACGAATATTTCATCCATCTTCGAGAACGAAATAATTTTCTCTCTTCTCTGTAACCCTAGAAAAGAATACTCATGATTTATATAAACGGGAATCGCCCAAAAGGATGAAAATAGGATTAATTCTTTTAGAAGCCGGATAATTGATTATAGACTCGACGACCTTCAACAAAATGGATCACTTTTTGGTGGGCATACCAATACGATAACAGTCTCGTAAAATGTCGTTGAGAACATTTTTCTACGATGAGAGATGTGTCGAAACCTGGATCACCTAACCCGAGACTTCGTCTGAAGTGGAGCCTTTACTTCAGACAGTTCCTTTTTGTTCATACAAGCTCAGAGAATTCCGCTAACGGAACCGCCTATGATGAAAGCCGTGGAATCTTAATCCTACAGAAAATTGAGGATAATATCAGTCCGGATAAAATCCGTCATACCAGAAGTACGGTGGGTAGGCATAATATCGTACCACACC
>PLMS01000004.1 GCA_003142575.1 Ignavibacteriota bacterium | reverse complement strand
AAAATGAGCATTAACGATGTGGAAGCAGAAGAAACACAGGATGAGACCCGGGCTACTATTGCGCGTGTGATACGCGAGCGAAGGGTCGACTTTGAGACTCTCCAGCACACAAAAGATGGCGAAATCAGAAATGTGAACGTGACAGCACAATATATAGATATTGAGGGACATCCCGTTTACCACTGCATCTGGCGCGATATCACCGANNACTGAAAAAGAGTGAAGAAAAGTATCGTTCTATTTTTGGAAATGTGCAGGATGTGTATTATGAAATTTCGTTTGACGGCACAATACTCGAAATTAGTCCTTCTGTCGAGTTCATTTCGAAAGGACAATATCATCGAGCGGATTTGATAGGAATATCTGTGTTCGATATCTATTCTGATATCAAAGACCACGATACTTTTATGGCTGCATTATGGAAAACAGGCAGTGTGACTGATCTCGAAGTCCGACTCAAGAACCGGGATGGTTCATATATCCTTTGTTCCTTCTCTGCAAAAATTTATTTTGATGCTCAAGGTAAACCTGAAAAAATTATAGGTAGTATGCATGACATCACCGAGCGCAAGCGGGCAGAGGAGGCACTACGGGAGAATGAAGAAAAATTCAGAGTTCTGTTCGAACAATTGCCGATAGGCATCTCTCTTTTAGATAAGAATCGCAAGGTAATGCAGGTTAATCCGGCGCTCGAAAAGATATTGGGCATCTCAAAGGATGATTTACTGCAGGAAAAACATCAAACTCGGCGATATATTCGTTCCGATGGAACGACAATGCCAGCTGAAGAATTTGCGAGCGCGCGAGCTTTCAAGGAGCAGAAACTAGTTCGTGATATAGAAACCGGCGTAATAACCGAAAGCGGCAAGACAATTTGGACTAGCGTCAGCGCAGCACCTTTTCCAATGGCAGACAAGGGTTTGCTGATCGTTACAGCAGACATAACTGAGCGCAAGCAGGCGGAAGATGGACTGAAAAAGAGTGAAGAAAAGTATCGTTCGATTTTTGAAAATGTGCAGGATGTGTATTATGAAACTTCGTTTGACGGCACAGTACTCGAAGTCAGTCCTTCCATTGAGTTCATTTCGAAAGGACAATATCATCGGACGGATTTGATAGGGAGATCGATGTACGAGTTCTATGCTGATACCAAAAACCGCGATGCTATTATATCAGCGATACAGAAGACAGGTAGTGTGACTGATTTCGAAGTCCGGTTTAAGAATCGAGATGGTTCGTTGATCCATTGTTCCATCTCTGCGAAAATAAGTTTTAATGCTGGAGGGCGGCCTGAAAAAATCATAGGCAGCATGCATGATATCACCGAACGGAAACAAGCTGAAGAGACATTAAGTCTCTTGAATCACACCATAAAAAGTACTAGCGAATGTATCAGTATCACTGATTTAAATAATAAAATCCTCTTTGTCAATCAAGCATTCTTGAAGACATACGGATATACCGAAGAAGAAGTTGTCGGAAAACCAATTTATATTGTGCGCGCCGAAAAGATAGAAAACAAAGATACTGTTTTCGATATGACCCTTCAAGGTGGTTGGCATGGTGAATTGTCGAATCGAAAAAAAGATGGCACTATATTTCCAGTGTCTCTTTCTACATCGGTTGTACATAATGAAAAAAAACAACCAATTGCTCTTGTTGGGGTCGCTGTGGATATCACCGAGCGCAAGCGGGCAGAGGAAGCGCTCCAGGAAAGTGAGTTACGTTTTCGTTCACTGTACGAGAATGCCACAATCGGTATATATAGAACGACTCCCGATGGAAATATCCTCTTGGCAAATCCGGCATTAGTAAAAATGCTCGGCTATACATCTTTTCAAGAACTTGCTGAAAGAAACCTTGAAAAAGACGGTTTCGAATCATCCTCTCAACGCAAAGAATTTCTTGAAAAGATCGAAAGAGATGGCGAGGTAAATGGATATGAATCAAAATGGATTCGTCAGGATGGCACGGTCATCTTTGTGCTGGAAAGCGCTCGATCGATCCGCGATTCTCAAGGCAAAACTTTATACTACGATGGAACAGTGGAAGACATGACCGAGCGCAGGCAAATGGAAGAGGGACTGCGGCAAATGCAAAAGTTGGAAGGGTTAGGCACGCTTGCCGGAGGGATTGCGCATGATTTTAACAATATTCTTGGAATCATACTGGCATACATTACAAGCACCAAGAGGTTTAAAGACGATACCAAGAAGTTAGACCTCGCTGTTGATACCATCGTGAAGGCAGTAGAGCGCGGCAAAACACTTGTCCAGCAGATATTGACCTTTGCGAGAAAAACGGAAACAACATTTGGAGCGGTGGATGTCAATGATGTAGTCATGGAAATTATGACAATGATCTATGAAACATTCCCCAAAATTCTGACCTATGCACAAAATTTCGATAAATCAGTTCATTATATAAATGCCGATCGCTCGCAGTTACATCAAGTGCTGTTGAACCTTTGTGTGAATGCGCGCGACGCAATGCCAACTGGCGGCGTACTCACCATCAATACGCGCATGGTATCTGGTCTCAGTCTTCGTAATCAGCATCCAGACATTGCTGCGAGCGATTATGTATGCATTGAAGTGAGTGATACCGGTGAAGGTATGACCGAAGAAATCAAAGAAAGACTCTTCGAGCCTTTTTTCACCACGAAGGGAATAGGAAAAGGAACCGGATTGG
>PLMS01000025.1 GCA_003142575.1 Ignavibacteriota bacterium | reverse complement strand
GCACATCCGAAGAGACCGAGTGCCAAAGAAGAATGCTGATCAATGAAATAGGTGAGAATTTCTTGGTTTATGCGCATAATTATTGACCTTCCCCACTTCTCGGACGCGGCAGATGCTTGCCTTTGATTGATCTCTGGAGTACTTTGTTCGTAGTTTTTCCTTTCTGAAGTTATCGGTAATACGATGAGACGCAGTATTGGGAAATTCTCTCAGTCTGGCTTGAATTGTTCAAAACTTCTTGATTGAGTTGGAATGAGGAGACTGTAGTTGAATTTCAAATAACAAAATGAAAAAAAACAAATATATCAAAGCACCCAGAATGGGAAAAGGACGCAAGATTGGTATCATCTTTGTGCTTGTCGCCCTTCTGCCGGCACTCTTTTATTCGGCCTATGAAGTAAGCTCGTTAAGTTCGACGGAAGAACTGATTCAATCGATTTACAGCAAACAGCTTGATGTCATTCTTTTTTCAATCAACCAGTATGCGTTGGATGTCGCCCAAAGCTGGTCAGGTGAGGTCAATACACTACTCATCACCTCTCAACCCTCACGCGTGGATTCTGCCACGAGAATATTTCTGAACAAAAGAACGGCCGTCCGCGGTGTGTTCTATACCGATTCTACTGGCCATTCTCTTTCTTTCGTGACGCGGCAGAAAAAAGAAAAGACAAGAGGTGATGAGGATATCTCAGTTTCTTCTCTGCAGAACCAATCGGCGACCATTGAAAAATTATTACACTATGCATCATCCGGCTATCGGAAAATCGAACCTGTCATCATCGGAGACAGTGTTTCAGGTCAGGGTTTGATGCTTATGTTTGTGACATCGTCTCGATTTCCGGAGCAGAAAATAGCCGGGTTCGTGATCGATGCAAATTCGTTTGTCACCGAGGTTCTCCAGGCAAAAATTGCGCAAGCGGCTGGAGAGGAATTTCTCCTCGCAGTGTTTGATCGTCGGAACCAACACATTATTCTCTCAACATCTCCCGTTGAAATCACAGAACTTCGGGAAGTCAAAGACCTCTGGCTCTTTCCCGGTTACAGCATCGGCATCCGGTTAAGAGGAACCAGCGTTGAAGATGTTGTAAGAGCGAGGTCAGAACGAAATCTTATCCTCATTGGAGTTCTGGATATTCTTCTCATCGGAGCTGTGTGGCTGGTCTATCGCACTCTGAAAAAAGAAATGGAGCTTGTGCGGTTAAAAGGAGATTTCGTTTCGAATGTTTCGCACGAGCTGCGGACACCACTTTCCCTTATCCGAATGTTCACAGAAACGCTCTCCATGAAACGTGTGCAAACAGAAGAAAAGAAACAGGAATATTATGATACCATTCTCCATGAAACCGAGCGGCTGACGCGCCTCATCAACAACATTTTGAATTTTTCCCGGATGGAAGCGGGAAAGAAGCAATATCATGTTGAATCGATGGCGCTCAACGAGGTCGTCACCGGTGTACTGAAGACGTATACTTCTCATCTGGAGCATGAAGGATTTACGGCTTCGGTGCAACTTGCTGAAAACATTCCGGATATTCACGCGGATCGTGAAGCCATTGCCGAGGCACTCATTAATATTCTCGATAACGCCGTCAAATACTCCGCCGCTGACAAGTATGTACGGATCAAAACAGGCCAAACAGATAATACGATATATGTTGAGGTAGAAGACCACGGTATCGGTATCGATAAACATCATCATAAAAAAATCTTCGAAACATTTTACCGTGTTTCAACAGGACTAACAAACAACATCAAAGGCAGCGGACTCGGTCTTTCTCTCGTCAGCCACATAATGAATGCACACGGGGGAATGATTGAACTTGAAAGCGAACCCGGCAAGGGAAGCATATTCCGGCTTCTGTTTCCAATCGTGAACCGGTCGGATTCGACGCACAAAGGATAATCACTATGGCACGTATACTTCTTGTTGAAGATGAACCCAAGATGCAGCGCGGTTTGCGCGACAACCTCGAGTTCGAAGGGCACGAGGTTACGGTTCAAGGAGATGGCAGTAGCGGATTGCAAACATTGCTCCGCGAATCATTCGATCTTGTTATTCTGGATGTCATGCTTCCGCAGATGTCGGGATTCGATGTCGTGCGGAAAACAAGAGAGAAAGGAATCCGCACACCCATCCTTATGCTGACGGCAAAAGGCGAAGAGATCGATAAAGTTCTCGGATTGGAACTTGGGGCTGATGATTACGTTACCAAACCATTCAGCTTGCGCGAACTCATCGCGCGGGTGAATGCCCTTTTGCGCCGCGCAGTACCGGCCGATACTGGCGATACGATGATGACGCTCGGAGATGTCACGGTAAATTTTGCCAGTTACAGCGGTTCGAAGGATGGAAAAGAATTTTCCATGACACCGAAAGAGTTTGAGATCCTGAAATATCTTTGGCAGCACCGCAATGGGACTGTCAGCCGAGACGACCTTTTGACGAACGTCTGGGGATATGACGAATCGGTGAGCACGCGGACGATAGATAATTTTATCTTAAAGATACGGCAAAAAATCGAGGATGATTTCGCCCATCCCAAAATCATCTTCACCATTCACGGCACGGGCTACAAGTTGATCGCTTGATTCCCATGACAATCTTTTACAATTCCTGACCCTGTCATGACATCTTTGACCTATTGTGGGCGTATTATGTATCAGTCAATGAAACATAATTCCACAACTTTACAGGAGGATGTCATGAACAAGAAACAAATGGTACTGGCTGCGCTGATGATATGTGCAATAGCCAATCTTTCACAAGCACAAACTTTTTACCCTGTGCTCAAAAAATATTCTACTGCAGATAAAGAACGGCTGGATAAGACCTATGCGACCGCTTTGAGCTCCGGGCACAACGGATTCATTGAAGCGGCTCTCGCCATTGTTACGATGATGAAGCTGGATCTTCCTGCGGATGAATTTCCGATGATCAGGGATGAAATTGATTATCTTGCGGCTCACAGTACTACACCGATGGTCCGATATAGAGCGTGTCTGGCTGGAGCAGTGTTTGCTCACCCTGCAATGTTCACAGAAGAAGCTGCACATCAGTATAGTGACTCGGATGCATTTTTCAGCGCACTGGCTGATAGAAAGACCAAACCGTTATTGAGTTCCAAGTAAATCACCGAGGATGTCATGAAAAAAAATACTTCTGTGATACTCAATCCATTGATATCACGATATCTTCCAATATCCATTATCCTGTTGCTCGTCCTTGTTTCCTTCGCGGCGGCACAAGATTGGAAATCCGTCCTCGACCTCCGAGGAAAATGGAAGTTTGAACTCGGCGATGATGTGAAACGCGCAAGCGTTACTTTTAATGATTCGAAATGGGATGAGATTTTCGTCCCCTCCGCGTGGGAGGATGAAGGGTATCCTGGTTACGATGGGTATGCTTGGTACCGTAAACATTTCCGGCTGTCCCCGGGAGCAGAAAAGAAAGCGCTTTACCTGCGCCTTGGCTGTGTGGATGACGTTTCCGAAATCTATCTCAACGGAGTGCTTATTGGAATCACCGGCAATTTCCCTCCGGATTTTATGACTGCATACAATGTCGAAGTTATTCTCCCTCTTCCTCAAGATGTTCTCAGCGTTTCAGGAGACAATGTCATAGCGGTTCGCGTCTATGATGATCAACTTGCCGGCGGAATAGTGAGTGGCAAGATCGGCTTATATGAATCGAAGACCTATCTTACTCCGGAAATTTCATTCGTAGGCAATTGGCGGTTCAAGACGGGTGATTCGGAAAAATGGACAGATCCCTCCTTTGATGACCGCTCATGGAATCAGATTTTTGTTCCGGCATACTGGGAATCCCAGGGATATCCTGGGTATGATGGCGTGGCATGGTACAGACTGCACTTTAAATTGCCTGCAGAACTTTCGGGAAAAACGCTGGTCATTCTCCTCGGCAAAATCGACGATCTGGATGAAACATATGTCAATGGAGAAGAAATTGGCCGTACAGGAAGAATCCGCAGCAATCCTAAACGGAGTAATCTCGATGGAGAGTATAGAGAGTTTCGTGCCTATACCATTTCAGCCGGTCTGCTGAAGCCGGGTGCAGATAATGTTATCGCTGTCCGTGTATATGACGGTGGAGGGCCTGGCGGCATTTACGAGGGGCCGATCGGTATTACGACACGCGAACAGTATAAAGAATGGAGAAAGAACTTGTCCTGGAAGGAAAGGATGAAGGACGGCTCGAAGAATATCTTTGATATGATATTCAAATAATTGACAATACATTTTGAGCGGTTCAAAAAAAACCATATGTATTCCCGGCGGAGAATCTTTTTTAAGATTCTCCGCTTTTCTTATGGGTAATTCGAAATAACATTAAAAAGCAACCGTTATTGCGAGGATCCTAGACAACGAAGTCGATCGGGAGACAAAGCAATCTGTCCGATCCCGCAGAGCAGTATCGCGATCTCGTCCGTCATCGCTCTGCGATGACGATACGGACATAAAGAAAAATTACCCAAGGAAAGCCTTAAGCATCAAGCTCAGAGAATTCCGCTAACGGAACCGCCTATGATGAAAACCGTGGAATCTTAATCCTACAGAAAATTGAGGATAATACCAGTCCGGATAAAATCCGTCATACCAGAAGTACGGTGGATAGGCATAATATCGTACCACACC
>PLMS01000031.1 GCA_003142575.1 Ignavibacteriota bacterium | reverse complement strand
GGATTGGGATAGTTCTGCTTAAGCATAAACGAAGTTGGCAAAGCACTAGTAATGCGTTCGACATCCGTTACCGGTACTGCGATATCCGCTGTTATAAGAAGATTATAGTAATCCGGTTGTTTGCCAGATCCATAATTAGGATCGGCTCTATTGTACCATCCCAATACACCGGTTCCACCTGTTCGATATGATGAAGTGCGATTGATATTGAGTGTTCCGTCGTCCAATGAGAGCTGAAGAGTATCGCCGACCTTGGTAAGTTCGAGAACAATTTGAAAATCTATTCCGGTCGTAACCGATACTGCTGCCGAAGAAAAATCGATCACATTGTCAACTCCGGAACTCAATGAATTGAATGGAACGAGAACGCTGTTACCTATCTGTTGTGCGCCGGGGATACTATCGAGACTTCCTGCAACGCTCTGCATCGCTGTAACTTTCAGATTTCCAGTTCCTATGATTGCATTTGCTCCACTATTTATATTTACAGCAACACTCGCAAGTTTGCCAGCTGTTGTTGGAGTGAATCGCATAGCAACCTTCTGATTTGGGCTGGGTATTGCCGTATAATTTGGTGCTGTTCCACTGTAATAGGATAGAATTGTACGATTTGTTCCCGATGCACCGACTGCACTTGCCATGGCTTTGTAGATATCCATCTTGCCATTACCCCATGTTGCATTCCAGACGGAAGAAGTAGTAAAATTATCAGTTCGAGCTGTCGAGAGTAAGTAATTTTTTATTTGCGCAATGGTCAATGATGGTTTTGCACTGAGCAGCAATGCTACGCCTCCCGTTACATGGGGAGTTGCCATGCTCGTGCCCTGCATAAGGAGATATTTATTGCTAATAATTATGTCTGATGTCGATTCATCAATATCAGTGCTGGAGAATGCAGCAACAATTCCCTGGCCGGGTGCTGCGATATCCGGTTTATTCCTGCCATCCGCTGTCGGTCCGATACTGCTGAACGATGCAATATTTGCCGTTCGATCAGAAGCATTATCGTATGTCCAATTGCTGCCTGTGTAATCCGTCCAGAACCATTTTGTTACATAAGCACCAACTGTAATTGCACCATCTGCTGTGCCAGGCATCGCAACTGTTTTATTATTATTGCCGCCAGTAATGGTTGCAGATAAGTCGCCCAGTTCGCTATCGAGCCAGGCGTCGTATGTAGTCGATGTGCCTGTTGTGCTCAGTGTAATGATCCATGGTCCAGATTGAGGCACTGGGAAAGCTGCATCGTGGATCCATACCTGTATGTGACGATGCTGGTTTTGTTGTTCAATGTAGTTCCATGTATCTATCGTGCCTTCTGGACGTTTCAGGGAATCTAATTCCGAATCTGTAGGAGTAGAATATATACTCTTCGTTGGTGATGTAATAGTCATGTTTACTGCATTTGAGTTGGGCAGCCAGATATCGAGAATGAAAAAAGCATTATCTGTTCCAGTATTTGGTGTATACCCCTGTGGCACATTTACTTTGATTACACTTGGTGATCCACTGCTCACAGTTCCGTTGGCATGTATCATGTCCGATCCGTCGTTGCCAGCCGCAATACATACTGCGCGTCCAGGAGTTTGAACAAATTTGGTTACGGCAACTTCATCGTCGTTTGTTCCATCGTGCGAGCCTTCTTGTCCTCCGAGACTCATATTGACGACAATGGGTTCTTTCAATGCCGTTGCCTTATTTTGTGCATACGTCAAGCCATCGATCTCTCCGGTTGATGAGAAAGTACCATCTCCGCCTTTCACGATGATGATATCTGCTTCCGGTGCCATACCGATATATTTATTATTGAATGAAAAACCATTTCCAGCGGCGGTGCTTGCCACATGCGTTCCATGTCCAATAATATCTTTTTCATGCACAACACCTGGCGGATTGCCCTTGAGTTCGTTTTCGATTTGAGCTTGTGTGTACTCAACACCGTAGGAGAAACCAGAAGGTGCGGATCCGTCAACACCCGCAGTGAGAGTTTGATCCCAAATAAAAAGTATGCGTGACTTTGTCGTATCCGATTTTCTGAAATCGAAATGTTTCCAGTCAATGCCGGTATCGTAGATCAAGACAATCGCACCAGCTCCTTTATAGGGAGTGTTGTTGATAAAACCTGAATGCAAAAGTGCTGCACCGGTTTCGGGAACACTAACATCGAGCAGTGGATGATGCACTTTGCCGGGATCAAGGAACTTCACACTTTCAAGATCAGCGAGCCTTACCATATCCGATGGAGTGAGCTGTGCAGTGACAAATTCCGGAAGAACAGAATTGACATGTATTCCCATTGAGCGAATCTCTTCAACATTGCGGGTGTAGACAATGGCACCATAACGAACAGTGCCATCGCTGGAAACTGTTGATGCGATGCGATGTGACCTGCTTGAAGTCTTTAACAATGGCTGCGACGATTTTGTTATCAATGATCGAAACAATGGATGCAGTTTTGATCTTTGCTTTTCCGTGAGATCTGTACCGAAGGCAGCATAAACAACAATCAACAGGAGGATGAATGTTCTGGTGTGTCGTGTCAAAGTGAGCATAGGAGCCTTTTTAATGATGCTGCTGGATAGTTCTTCTTGATCCGGTTCGTACAGCCTGAACTGTAGGTAATGATACGATATTTTTTAACTCTTCAAGAGTGACGTGAACCACAATGACATCTCCAAAAACACTGCTTACGGTGATTCCTAGTGCGCGAATAGCTTCTGGGTGTTCTGATTGAACAATGACTGCATATTCTTTTGTTCCATCCGACCGTGTTAAAATATCAAGTCGGTTTTCTTGTATAGGTTTACCGGTAAGCAAATGCAGCAACGGTGGGTCCAATTTGGCTTTTTCCGCTTCTGAAAGAGGTTTTGTTGATGAACAGTGCAGAGTGAGAACTGAGGACAATAGTATCGCCCAAGGAAATCGATTTATGATCATTGTCCCTCTCTCTGAGTATCATAAAAATCTTTCTACAATATAGGGAAGCTGTAAAAAAAGAACAAGTAAATCTATACGCGTTTTTTTGTACTGAAGAATCGTTCTTTCCTTGTTCAACGTTAAAAAATCAGCTATCCTATCCCAATCTTAATCTCAGATGATGAAACTCACATGACTACATACAAAGACTCTGGTGTTGATATCGAGGCAGGAGAAGACCTTATCCGCGTTTTCAGGAATTAATTCGTTGTGCCTGTCTCTTTGTTGGGGGGATTATCTTAACGTGTATGTAAATGTAAGCATGACATACCGTGTCAAAGCAGTATTCCTTACATCTTCTGTGTAGGTATCGGTAATGTTGCGGGTGATGCTTTTATTTTGACCGAGCAGATCGGACACGCCTAATTTCAATTCTCCGCGCTGGTTCGAAAGAAATTTCTTTCCAAAACTCATATTCCACAAGAGAATATTCTGGTCGTATCCGCTGGAAAGGCCGCTCGTGACCGTGCTGTTCAGTTCGTTTCTGAATACGATCCCATTCCAAAAAATCCAATTGAACTTGAAGCTCGCCGTATGTGAATAATAATTGCTGTTTTGATCCGGCTGCAGCTTCGTGCGGCTGATATTGTAGCTGCCTGAGTATGCAAGAGTGAAATCGACTTCAGGACTAATGTTGCTTCCAAGCGTGAATCCCTGAGTGATGGCATATGTGTTTGTCATATCTAAAAGAGAATTTATTTCAGCCGGTGTGCGTGTATACGTGAACCCCGTACTCAAGTTCAACATACTGCTGAGAAAATTTACTGGAAAACCGTAGGTAAAGAATGAACGAACGTTTGCATATCCGTTGAGATTGACGGGAATAGTTAACTGAGAGCCCTGTGCTAATTTTGTTCCATCAGAAAGCACGGTGTCACGCGTCGCAAGAGTTGTCGCGTTGCCGATGTACTCGTTCGTAAATGTTGCAGAGAGCATGAGGAACATACTTCTGGCTTTTTGGGGAGTCGTAATCGAATACCGAACATTAAGAGAATTAGTATACGATTCCTGCAAATCAGGATTACCGGATGTGAGCAGCAACGGGTTTGAATTGTTGATAACATTTTGTAATTGTGTAATGTTCGGCGGCCGTGTAGACGCGCGGTACATCACACGCAAATTTTCATGCGCACTCAGCGCAAGGCTAAGAAGTGCATTGGGAAGGTAATCGATAAATGATTTTGAAATGTTTCCTGTAAATGGAAATGTTTGATCGTTTTTCAATTCTGCAGATTGGACGGAGAATCCAGCCATCGCATTCAGTCCATCTCCCCGAATTCGATAACCCATGCCTGCACTCTGCGTGATATATTCATTTTCATACACATTGGAGAGCAGCGTATCGAAATCCGAATATTGTTGCCGCAGTGCATTGAAATTATATGTTCTTATATCTGCGGTATTTCTTGAATACGAGGCGTTGTATGTCAGTTGCAATTGACTATTGAAGGTTATCGGCTCTGTGTAGGTGATTGTTGGAGAAATGCTGTACCCGAGCGTTGTCGAATGTGCTTGGTCGTTCGAAGTATCGGCGGCAGTTGAATCCCCCGTTTGCTGTGTCATGGCATCAAAATGTGTTGTTGTCAATTTTTGATTATGCGATAGAGAAAAATCTAAGGACAGTGTTCTTCCGGGAAGTTCAAATTTGTGGCGTAAAGTAATATGTCCCGTAAGATTGTGTCCGGACGCATCTGTCTGATTGTTGGTCTGGGATTCGCTGAGAGGGACGTTCGTTGCAAGAGAACTTGTCGCATCCAAGACGTTGGATATTTGATTTTGTTGAAAAAGAAGCTGCGGTGTGACAATGATGGAATTCGAAGAGTCCATGGTATATACAATGCGCGCGTTCGCCCGGTGGTTATAATTCTTGCTGTCGGCATCTGTCTGCTGATCATAAAGACTTCCGGAACTTCCTGCATCATAATATTGCCTGTTCGTTGTCTGATCATTCACATTGTTTACCTGATTGAAGAAATAACTCCCCTGCGCAAATACTTGAGAAGAGAGACTGTCGATATAATTTCCGCCGATCATATTTGTTGTATTGATTCCTTGTGCTTGTGCGGCGGAAAAGCTATTGGCGCTCCCGCCGCCTCCACCGAAAGAGAACTGACTGCCCGGGGAACGTCCACCCTGTCCCCCGCCGCCGCCCGTCGATGAAGATCGCCGTCCTCCAGGAAGCCTCTGCGATGTATTCGAACCTGGTCCGGTGCCGAGAACATCCTGCGCAGTAAAGTTTTGTTGGTTCACATTGTTCGTTAATCCAACAAGAGAAAGCCTGGAATCGCCGTCAAATTTATTGAGCGCCGCGCCGACTATATAACGGCCATCATCATCTCCGTATCCGGCGGAGAATTTTCCAAATTCTGAATGTGCATTTGCAGAGCGGGTAATGACATTCATTGCTTTCACGGATTGACCATCATCGAATCCTGTAAACTGTGCCTGATCACTCATTTGATCGAAAACCTGAATTTTCTCAACGACTTCAGCGGGTAAATTTCGTAATGCCATGGTGGGATCGTCGCCAAAGAAAGGTTTACCGTCTACGAGAACACGTTGTACCGTCTCGCCTCCGACACTCACGGTACCTGAACTACTCACTGTAATGCCCGGCATCTTCGTTATAAGGTCTTCTACAACCGCGTCAGGATTGGTTTTGAAAGCACGTGCGATAAATTCTGTTGTGTCACCATTCTGCACAGCAGCCGGAACATTGCCTTCGACGACGACTTCTCTCACAGTGATGGGAATTTCCTTCATGGTCAACGTACCCACGTCGATAGAGTGTTTATCGACAGAAATTGTTTTCACGATTTTTTGATAGCCGATGTACGTTGCCTCCAGACGATATTGATGTGACTCGGCCAGCAAGAAAAAGAAATATCCACTCTGTTCGGTTATGGCAAAAAAGGTTTTTGTAGTATCCTGAAGGTTGATAGCGCGAATATCTACAGCAAAGAGCGGTATCTTTTTTGAGTCCTGAATAATTCCATGCACTGAGATGTTTTGTGCCTGCGTCGCCGGAATAAGGAAGAAAAGAAATATCGCAACACTCTTCTTCATTGCGGCAACGCACCGACTATTCGCTGATCAAGGATGAGGTTCAATGTGTTATGTGCTACTGCGCAAGATGGACACGAAGACTCAGAGAAATTGGCTCGGATGAAGTTCTTCCTTCGCCGCTGTGTCCTCCGGAATTTCCTCCTCCACCGCCAGAGTAACCGCCGCCGTGCGTCCCTTCGTTCCCCGGCATACTGCCACCTGTCGGCGGCGTTTCACTGTTCGGCGTGCTGCCGCCGTGCCTTCGTCTTCCCCCGCCGCCCATACTTTCACCTTGACGTTTTCCGCCGGAAGGCATTTCGATCTTCCCCGATTCGATATTCATACTCAAAGTGTTGTCGGTGCTGGCTCCATAGGGTTCTTGTTTTGCTTTGCGCGGAATTTTCAATTCAAGAACAGCAAGCCCGGACGAATCGCGGAATGCAGCAGCAATACCGTAATCGCTTTCGGATGTCAGTATTGAGCTCTGGGTTATCGCATCTTTTTCAGGTCCCAATATCTCCATCTCGGTACGATAACCGGAAGAGCCGCCCCCTTCGGCAACTGAAGACCTGCCCATTGGGAGAGGGTAATGAATTCCAAATTTCTTCCCATGTTCAGGTTCGATCCAAACAATCATTCCCGCTGCAGTCATCCGCCGTTCTGTCGTTCTATCGGTGGACATGAGGCAGACATAAACATTGCTCGCGTCGTTTTGAATGCCGACCAATAATCCCGAGTCTTTTAGATCCAGCATTTTCTTTCCGTTCCATTTATCGGCAAGGCCGTCGACAACATATGTCCCGCTTAACGATTCGCTGTTCAATTCTTTTGTCGAGGAACACCCCGAAATGACCACTGTCTGGAGCAATGAAAATGAAAAAGCCGTCGCTTTTACATACATTCTAAATTTCCATCTTGACATATGAAACCCTCTTTATTAGTGCAATGGACCAATTTCGTGTTAGATGCAATATGTATGTGTAAAGTTTAAGATATGTTTGGTTAACGAAAAATATTTCCTCTCGGCTCCATAAATCTTCGCAACATCATTTCATAATAAGAATCAGGTTGTATTGTAATTTCGTGGAGGAAGCTATACTCCCGAAGACAAGAGTGCAAAGAGAATCATTCGATAACTTTCGGATACAAATAGGCACTAGCGAATGATATGCCGAGGGTGGCGGCGAAGAGAACGACGATGTCTAGAGGAAGTTGAGAGAAATCGCCAGTCACCAGCAATGCGCGCAAGCCATCCACCATATAGCTGAGTGGATTGACGTTTGCGACTACTTGCAGCCATTCCGGCATGATGTTGATAGGGTAGATCGCGTTCGAAGCGAAAAAGAGAGGAAGCGTAATTACCTGACCTATACCCATGAACCGTTCGCGCGTTTTGACGAGAGCTGCAATAATCATAGACAGTCCGGTGAAAAATCCTGCTCCAAGCATGGTGAGGATGATGACACCGGTTATGGAGAAGAGTGTCAGCTGAAGGTGGATTTGCAGAATCAGGGCAAAGAGAAAGACGATGACCGCCTGGCTCAACCCACGCACGCCTGCCGAGATCATTTTTCCCCACACCAGCGCAAGACGCGGGGTCGGTGTTACGAGGATTTTCTGAAGCAGCCCCATATCCCTTTCCCAGATGATCGAGATGCCGTAAAAAATCGCAACGAACGTTATCGATTGAGTCAGAATACCGGGTGTAATAAACTGCATGTACGTGAATCCTTGCGTGGGGATCGCCCGCGCCTTGCTCATTGCTTCTCCGAAGATACCGAGCCAGAGAATCGGTTGTACCGCGCGCGTAGCGAGTTCCGTGGGGTCGTGGAGAAGTTTGCGCACTTCCATTTCGGCCATCACATACGACTTTGTGAGAACTTGTGAAATATACTTTGGCACGGGGTTCATCCTAGTCTTCGTTCTGCCCGTCTTGCACTTCGCACTTCGCGGAAATTGGTTGTCTCGCGAAGAGAATTTCCCGTGAAGAAAACGAAAGAATCTTCAAGAGTCGCTTCGGAGTTGCCGGTCTTTTCTTTTAGCTCGGAAGTAGTGCCGATAATTGCAATCTTGCCGGTGTTCATAATTGCGACTCTGGTACAGACGTCTTCCGCTTCGTCCATGTTGTGCGTCGAGAAGAAAATCGTCGTTCCGAACTTATCGTGAAGCTCCAGCAAATGATCCCAGACGTTTTGTTTCGCGACTGGGTCAAGGCCGGTGGTGGGTTCGTCAAGAAATAAAATCCGTGGATGATGAAGCATCGTTTGCCCGATCTCCAGTTTCCTGATCATCCCTCCCGAATATGTTCGTACCAGTGCACGCGCATGGTCCTCCAAGTCCAGGAATTTCAAAATTTCCTGTATGCGCTCCTTGCGCTCACGGAAAGGAATATCATAGAGCCGGGCCATGAGCATCAGGTTTTCATATGCCGTCAACATTCCGTCGACGGAAATCATTTGCGGCACGTATCCGATAAGCCTCCGGACTTCGGCAGGATGACGAACTACATCGTATCCTTCAATCTTTGCTTCTCCGCTCGTTGGCGCAAGCAGAGTGATCAGTATCCTGATGGTTGTTGTCTTGCCGGCGCCGTTTGGCCCGAGGAACGCGAAGATTTCACCCCGCTCGACGCTGAACGAGATGGCGTCGACGGCAGTAAAGTCGTCGAATCGTTTGGTAAGGTTTGTAACGGTCAGGATCGTCGGCACTATTTTACAATCCCCAGTTCCCGCAGATCCTTGATCCGGTCGTAGACTCCCGCGCTCTTAAGAATCTTTTCCACCGCCGCTTGATCAAGATGCGGTGCTATCACCTGAGGTTGTTCGGCAATCCAGTAGGCGGTGTTAGCTGCAATAGCCGTTCCGGCGGCAAGATTATGAGAATCGACTTTGTCAAACGTATCCCCCGGTTTGTTATGAATATCCCAGTAGTACGTCGCATCCGTCCAGAGGTCTAATGTTGGAATGCCGGAGAGAAAGAATGTTTCCCAGCTTGACAATTCCTCGAATTTCACTTCTGTTTTTAACCCATCACCGCCCAGGCCGATTAAGGACTGATCAAGAGGCCGCACTGCTTTCCTCAGATCGTCGTTTCCTCTGACGATCCACCCTTGCGGAAGACCGGCGCCCAGACCCGTAGTGATGGCCGCAATGCACTTGCCCATTTCTGAAGCGTGCAAACGAACATAGTCCCTCGATCCAAGCAAACCCTGTTCTTCGCCTCCCCACAGCGCAAACCGGATGGAGCGGCGTGGAGCAGTATTGAGCTGAGTGATGGCACGGGCGGCCTCCAGCACCATTGCGCAGCCACTGCCGTCATCTTGTGCCCCGGTTCCTTGATCCCAGGAGTCGAGATGCGCGCTTACGAGAATCCATTCGTCCGGCTTTTCGCGCCCGCGGATTTCAGCGACGACATTATTCACCTGGACGGGTCCGGTCACTCTATTTGCACATTGAAGCTCAATGGTCACGGGACCTTTCCTTAAGGAACGCTCGATGAGTTTTCCGTCTTCCATCCCGATCTCCAGTATCGGAAGCGGCTCGAGCATTCCTCCCCACACATCGTCCCAACTTGAAGTAACATTATTATTCGCCGAGCCGCGCACGAGCATTGCGAGCGCGCCGAGTTCTTTGAGAAGACGCTTTGAAGCGATATACTTGCTGTCCAGGAATTGTTCGTCCTGGTAAAAACTTTCGCCGTTGATAAGAGCGATACGGCCTTTGATCTTGCTAGCCTGCAGCTTGATTTCATCCTGCGATAAGATATGGCGCACGTAGACGACCTCCGCTTTTATGCCTTCCGGAGGAGTCGACGGAGCCCAACCGTACGAATGCACCTGAAGCGGTCGGTCCAGCGGAGCGATCATACGGGCGCGGGCAGAAATGCGCTCCCAGCCGTTCGGCAGCGTAAAAGATTCGAGTTTTACATCCTTCACTCCGACTGCGCGAAACTGATCGGCAGCCCATTCCGATGCTCGCTGATAAGCGGCAGAACCGGAAACGCGGCCGCCAAATCCGTCGGTCAACTCTCGCAGATAGTCGAGTGAATGCCCGTTGACAAGAATCGATCCCGCAATGCGCGCCGGTAGTTGTTGCGAAGTGTCGTGCTGAGCGAAAGCTACTTCGAGTGAAATAGTGAAGAGGAGTATGGCTCCTTTCCACGTTCTGTTGAGAATTGTCATCATGATTGTTTGCTCCAATGCAATTGTGTTCATATCGGAAGATCCTTTAGGAAAAATTCTTTTACATGGAATTCAGAAAAGCGAAACATTTCGTATAGTCCTTTTATCTGCGCGTTGAACCGCTTGTGCGAGTATTTGAAGTCGAGCTCGCGGGTGGATTTTGTGGCGCCGGAGCAGGAGCAGGACTCCAGGAAGTTCTTGACGGCGGCGATTCAGTACGGCCACCAGTGCTTTGACCGGGATTGGATGGCCGCTGGTCCCCTGATTGACGATGAGGATCGGCGGGGAGTTCTGTTCCGGATTTCGGTGGAAGAGCTCCAATATGGCTTGGTGGAATGTATGGAGGCTCAACCGGATGAGGAGGATGAACTGGTCTTGGGGGACGCGGCCACACCGGATCCGGATAGGGCATAGGGTCTGTAATAATAGGGCCCGATGGAGGCGGTTGGTTCGAATCGTCTATTGCCTCGGATTCGTCCGAGTTGGCCCCAAATTGAATATAATAACCACTACAACCATTCCAATCAACGGAACTCAGGATGATGACAACCGAAAGAACTATGGTGGATTTGATAAACTTCATGCGCTTCAATTTAATGGACGCAAGATAAGACGCTTCAGTTTTGAAAATGTTTCCTTCCGATTGCCGGGCGATCAATGGAACCGAGGCCATGCTTTTTAGCAGAGGGGAAGGAACTGTTTAACGCTCATACGCAAAGCTCAAACTTCTGTTGGTGATTTTTAGTCTGGTACATCGTAAAAGCGGAAATTGTCGTCGACTCTCGAAGGTAGCAGAATGGAAAAAAGAAAAATAGTGCTTGACAAAAAAATCAATTTTTCATACAATACAAACGATTGCGGGAACGATTGCAAAAAATGAAACATACCTTAAGAAATGTCACTATCATAGATATCGCTAAGAAGTTGGGAATATCCGCCTCAACAGTATCGCGTGCATTAAGCGACCACCCGGATATAAAGAATGAAACAAAAGAGCTTGTAAGAAAAGTTGCGAAAGAATTACGATACTCGCCAAATCCCATTGCACAAAGTTTAAAAAGTAATCGCACAATGACCATAGGTGTTATTGTCCCGGAAATTAAACACGATTTCTTTTCTTCAGCGATCAGTGGAATAGAGGAAGTAGCATACCAGTCTGGGTATACGATCATTCTTTGCCAATCGAATGAAAGTTATGAAAGGGAAGTCCTCCATACGAATATGCTGATGCATCATCGGGTTGCTGGAGTTGTCGTTTCAATCTCGCAGAACACAAAGAATGGAGAACACTTTCAGGATCTCCTGAGACGGAAAATTCCTTTAGTGTTTTTTGATCGTGTATGCGATGATGTGAACGCAAGCAAAGTTGTCATTGACGATTATCAAAGCGCTTCCGAAGCAGTTACCTATTTGGTGAATAAAGGATATAAAAGGATAGCACATTTTGCCGGACCCAAGGAATTGGGCATCTGTAAAAACAGATTAAACGGTTATAGAGATGCGCTGAAAAAAGTTCATATTGTTTCACACAATGGATTTATCCGGTACGGGGGATTGCATGAACAAGACGGATATAGTTCTATGGATGATCTCCTGAAAGAAAATATGCTCCCGGATGCGATTTTTGCCGTGAATGATCCTGTTGCCATCGGAGCTTTCCAAAGAATTAAAGAGTCAAAATTGAAAATTCCCGATGATATTGCTATTATGGGATTTTCGAATAACAAGATCACCAGCTTGGTTGATCCCACGATTACAACAGTCGAACAACCTTCTTTTGAAATGGGAAGAAGGGCTGCGGAAATACTCGTCCATACTATCGAAGACAAGCTCATGGAGCCGGAGACAATGATTTTGGAAACAAAGTTGATTGTTCGTGGATCGACCTAAATTTTTTTATGCTTCTGCAAACGCTTGCAAAACAGTACTGATAGATTGTATTGAACTTTAAGCCTTGTCACGTGTTACTATGGATTGAAGAAATGGATTAACATTCGTTCTCAGGTGCAATACCGTTTTCATCTTCTGACACATAAAATAAATAAAGGAAATAATATATGGAAGCTATTGGACTTTCACATATTGATTGGTTAATAATCATCATCTATTTCGGCTTTGTCCTTGGCATTGGTTTGTATCTTCGCAGATATACGAAGAGTCAAGAGGACTTTTTCCTTGCAGGAAGAAAGAACTCTTTCTGGGTTGCAGGTCTTGCTTTTCTTTCGGCAAATCTTGGAGCGCTCGAATTACTCGGCATGACGGGAAATACGTTTAAATATGGAATGTACGTAGCACATTTCTATTGGATCGGTGCAATTCCTGCAATGCTCTTTCTTGGCATCTATATGATGCCATTTTATTACAGCAGCAAAATCAATTCTATTCCGGGCTATCTGAAACTTCGTTTCGATGAGAAGACACGGGTGCTCAATGGCATTTCCTTTGCCATTATGACGCTTCTCGTCTCTGGAATTAATCTCTATGCTATGGCACTTGTACTTCATACATTCCTCGGCTGGAATTGGGATTATAGCATGTGGGCTTCCGCAATTACCGTTGCAGGATATGTCACAATGAGCGGTTTAATGTCGGCGATCTTTACTGAAATTGTACAATTTTTCTTGATCTGGTTTGGGCTATTTCTTGTTTCGATTCTTGGAATAATAGAAATAGGAAGTGTCAGTGAAATTATGGCTCGAATTAATGCCCACTTCCCTGTGGGTTCCTTCACCACATTATGGTCATCTTCATCAAATCCAGCGCAAAATGGAATGCTTGTTCACTGGGGCGGTATTGTGCTTGGTCTGGGATTTGTATTGTCTTTTGGATATTGGACGACGGACTTTCTCGTGGTGCAGCGTGCATTCTCGGCAAAGGATTTACGCTCGGCACGTATGACACCGATTCTTGCATCATTTTTTAAGATGGCTTTACCTTTTATTGTTATCCTTGCAGGATTAATAGCAATCGCTCTTTCGATTGATCCAAAAAGTGGATTCAAATTATTACACGATGGAGGGCAGGTGAATTATGATTCCGCGTTGCCTCTCTTAATAGCTCGGTATTATCCACCAGGTTTAGTTGGCTTAGGAGTGACAGCATTGCTCGCTGGATTTATGGCGGGACAAGCAGGGAACATCAGTGCATTCAATACGGTATGGACTTATGACATTTATAAATCTGTCTTGAACAAAAAAGCATCCGATGCAAATCTTCTCTGGATGGGACGTGCATCGACTATTGTCGGTGTCATTCTTTCCTTAGTAACTGCATACTGGGCAAAAGGTTTTCCCAGCATCATGGATTATATGCAGGCAATTTTTTCATGGGTCAATGCCCCGCTCTTTGGAACGATGCTGCTCGGTATGTTTATCTGGTGGATTACACCGAATGGTGCCTTTTGGGGACTCATCGCAGGAATGCTCTCTTCGTTCCTCATGTATTTAGCTGTCAAGTTCCACTGGTTTGCAGAAAGTATCATCACGATGTCGAGTGTTCAGAGTGACATGGCAGCAAACTTCTGGCGGGCATGGTGGGCATGGTTGATTTGCGTTGTCGTAACTGTTGGGGTAAGCATGTGGACAAAAAAGAGGCCGAAAGAAGAACTTGTCGGCTTGGTCAAAGGATTGACCAAAGAGAAGCATGATCAGGATATCCCGTTCATAAAGAGACCGGAATTCTATGCAATTATTTCTTTGATCGTCTTTATTCTGCTCAATATTTGGTTCTGGTAATGAAGGAGAAAAAAAATGTCTGAACAAGGAATGAAACCTATTTGGTATTTTGTCGGATTGATATTATTGGTCATAGGGGGACTTGTCTTTTGCAGCGGTATCTATCAAATTCTTAATCCACCTGCTGTGAAAACGATATTAGCGGAAACACATCCAAATATTTGGTGGGGAGGTTTTATGATTATCTTCGGTGGGGGGATGTATCTGAAAATGAGAAAGCAAACAAGGTAAATGTCTATGAGCCTTGTTGAATCTGCTGCAGCACTCTTTCGGGAAAAATTCAAAGAGCAACCCCTCCTATTTCGTTCGCCGGGAAGAGTGAATCTTATTGGCGAGCACACGGATTATAACATGGGATATGTCCTTCCGGCGGCTATCGATAAAGCAATATATTTTGCAATGAGTCCGCGGAGTGATCGACAGTGCAATGTGCATGCGATGGACATGAACGATGAGTATGCGTTTTCACTCGATGATCTTCGGTCCTCAAAAAAAGGATGGCCGAATTATCTTATGGGGGTGGTAGATCAGTTCGTCAAAGGGAAGTATAGCATACGAGGATTTAATTGTGTTTTTGGAGGAGACATTCCCATCGGCGCAGGGATGTCATCTTCAGCCGCAATCGAAGCGGGTTTAGCATTTGCCCTAAACTATATCTTCGAATTGCGAATTGATGCCCTTGCATTGGTGAAATTTGCCCAGAAAGCAGAGAATGAATTCGTCGGTGTGCAGTGTGGTATTATGGATCAATACATCAATATCTTTGGTGAGAAAGATAAGGTTCTCCGCATTGATTGTAGATCGCTGGAATATAAATATTATCCTTTTGCCTTTCCCAATATTTCCATCGTTCTCTTTGATACACGAGTTTCCCATTCATTAGCATCATCGGAATATAATCGTAGGAGAGAAGAATGCAGAGAGGGAGTGGCTCTCATAAAAAAATACTATCCGGAAGTAAACTCCTTAAGAGATGTTTCTCTCGAAATGCTGCAGAAGAGCAAACAAATGATGGATCCTACAATATATCGCAGATGTAAATATGTCGTAGAAGAAAATGATCGAGTCTTGGATGCGTGTCGAGAATTGGAAAAGGGTGATTTAAAAGCCTTCGGGTCATATATGATAAAAACACACGCAGGATTAAGTCAAGACTATGAAGTGAGTTGTCGAGAACTCGATTACTTGGTGGAATTAGTCAAAGACAATCCGCATGTCTATGGTTCGCGGATGATGGGCGGCGGGTTTGGCGGCTGTACAATCAATCTCATTGAAACGAATCACATTGAACAAACAAGTACTACGGTGATCGAAAAGTACAAACATCAATTCAAGAGAGATCTGAAAACGTATGTTACTTCCATCGGCTCTGGAACGAACATTATTGCTGTGAATGAACATGCAACAGTCTGAACTCATTCATTCTCCTCATCGAAGGAAAAATATCTTGACCGGAGAATGGGTATTGGTTTCTCCTCAGAGAACTCAACGTCCTTGGCAGGGAGAGATATCTGCTTTGACGAATGTTCCAGTCTCTGCGTATGAATCCGAATGTTATTTATGCCCTGGGAATAAGCGTGCGAACGGAGAAATCAATCCTCAGTATGCAAATACGTATGTGTTTACAAATGATTTCTCGGCGCTGCTTGCAGATGTTCCTCAGGGAAAGATAAATGAAAATGATTTATTGATTGCGAAATCTGAAAATGGAATTTGCAGAGTTGTCAATTTTTCACCCAGACATGATCTCACTCTCGCAGAAATGAAAGAGAGCGAAATAGAAGATGTTATCACTATCTGGCAAGACGAATTCAAATCATTAGGTAAACAACCGCATATCAATTATGTGCAAATATTCGAAAACAAAGGGTCGATCATGGGGAATAGTAATCCCCATCCCCATGGACAAATCTGGGCGCAGGAAAGTATTCCTATGGAACCTCTGAAAGAGTTGAAGCAATTCAGATCGTATTATTCCAAGAAGAAGCGCAGCCTCTTAGCAGATTACCTTAAGCTGGAACTGCGGCTGAAAGAAAGGGTTGTCTTCGAAAACGCCTCCTTTGCCATTGTCACTCCGTTCTGGGCTGTCTGGCCGTATGAAACGATGATCCTATCCAAAAGAAAGATTGCCAATATTCTCGAATTGAGGATACAAGAGAAAAAAGATTTCGCTCAAGCGTTGCGTGTTGTAACTGTCAAGTATGATAATCTCTTTAAAACAGCTTTTCCCTATTCTGCCGGACTGCATCAGGCACCAACGGATGGAAAAGACCACGGCGAATGGCATCTTCATATGCATTTTTATCCGCCGCTGCTAAGATCCGCAAGTATTAAGAAGTTTATGGTGGGATATGAAATGTTGGCTGAACCGCAAAGAGATATTACACCTGAATACAGTGCAAAGATACTAAAAGAATTGTCTCTTGTTCACTATAAAGTCGCACAGCACTAAAATCTTGTATCAACGTATGACTTTCATGACTGTACAAATTTATATTCTTTATATCAATTGAGTTGTCCAAGAAGGAAAAACAATTCGATGTTACTCATTTCGAAGAAATATACCTGGATTGATAATCGGAACTTCCGCAATTTAAAATATACAGAATCTGTAATGCAGTAGTATTCTTTGCTATTAATCCTTTTTACTGCTATCCGGGGAGGATTCTGAAAAGAAATTCCCTGGTATTTCCTTAAAGTATTTTAGTTCATTGGTAAAACCGGTTCTTTCGATGCTCTTGACTTCGAAGAGAGCAATAAAATATTCCGGTACAGATTTGTTTATTTTATTAATATCTTCTATAAACTTCATCCGTAATGCAGAATTTGCTAGCATTTTCGTTCGTTCCAAACGGCCTCCATACCCAAACCCGACAATAAACATGAAATTTTCCTTCGAGAATCCGGGCATTTTAATTAATAAAGAGTAGTCAACATTATACTTATTCTGCTGCTCGTAAGGTGCTTCAACCCGGAGAAATGTATCTATGACATTACTTTTTTCATCAACAATAAACAATCGCTCGTCCGGGAAATACTGATAACGGATAGGTGTTTTATAAAAAATCTTATTTAAAATTTGCAGGTTTCTGAATTCACCAATATAAATGATGTTGTGATCTCGAATTTTATCGAGAGAGAGCAGTGAAGACATAGAGAGAGATACGTCATTTTGAAAATGATATACAATGTGAAGAATATCCACTAAATTATCGGCGGCACCAAATGGAATTCCTGTTATTTCGGACTTCACCAAGTTTGCTTTAGGATGTTTTATTAAAAAATTGGATAAGTCATTTTCAGAAGATATTTTCCAATCCCGGACTTGACGGTAGCGTTTAAATTCCGGGCTGTATTCATCCAGCCAAAAATCATCTCCTAAGATGACACTCACAGGATAACCATTTTTAAAAAAAGAACCCCAGATCTTATCCTGGGAATCAACAAAATACGGTGTTTGAGGAGCGGATGAGAGAGAGTTTACACTGGTTTGCCGAAAAATGACAAAAAGATTAATGAATAAGAGGATGACGATAACGACTACTTCCCAGCGTTTTAATGATGATATGATACGATCCAATATCTTGGGATGTTCAATTTTTGAAGGTATGATTTGAATCTCATAATGTCCTTTAGGGATAACCAATCTGAATTTATCTTCTTTGCCTTCGTTTCTATAATAGTTATCCAGTTTATTACGTAATATGAGAATGTGATGACGAACTGTCGAATCTTTATTCGAATTAAAACCGGAATCCTTACCGAATATATCAATGGCGATAGTGATTTCTTTTGGAATTCTTTTTGATAGAGTGGACTGTGTAAGGTACGAAAGCAGGTTTGAATATATAGGCGAATCTTTAAAATCCTTGCTTTGCAGTACGGCATTGACGATGGATTTTATTTCATTTTTGGAGGGTATATTTACATTGTTTTGCTCACCCATAAATTGAAATATAGAACAAACGCAGCCAAAAGCAAACGCCATATTTCTCTCTTGATAGATGCCTAAAATTGTTCATAAACGGTTTTATAACGGTTTTGGTTTTGCAAAATCATTCATAATCCTGTATATAACGACAGTATTTCAACAATTATTCTTCATTAAAATCCAATGTAATTCGAGGAAGGAGAATTACCTATTTTTGTGAAAGAAAGATATTATTTATTACTACCACAAGCATTCTTCTCGGTAAACCTTCATAAGAGAATGTATAGTTAAGAATCAGAAGCAATTTTAGATATATCGGCGAAGGATTATTTTTCACTGTCCTGCAAACGTTTGCAGAGAATCCTTCAGACGCACTCATCCTGGAACCAATGATTCACATTGTCCACCTTTGATGGAGCAGGAAATAGTGGAAGTTATCTCATGGGTAATTGCAACAAAATATTCGCAAAAAAAGAAGAGTGAACAATCATTCGAGCATTGAGAAAAATTTTTAACGTTTTATGCAAACGTTTGCAGAAAAAACTTGAAACGCATTAAGCTGAAACCAAAAATTCACATTGATTCCAAAATTTATAATTACAAACCATAAAAATCAGTGAAGTAAAATTGTATCAGAGGATGTGAAATATAATCCTCAACGTCGTTACATGTATTTATAAGGATGGCAAGTTGCCTTAGCGAATATGATAAATATTTTCAACTAAATTGTTTCTGACTGAAAAGCTTCTAAAATCAAAAACCTTTCAAGAAGTTCTGAGGAGAATAAAATGGCTATTGGTACATTTCGTTTACGGGCTTCACTTGTTTGTGCTATCGTAGCAACATTTTCTTTCACCTTTCAATCTTTATACGCTTTCGGGTCTGGGTCTATCAAAGGACATGTTTTTGATAAGGTAACAAGTGAACCTCTTATTGGAGCGAATGTTGTAGTTCTCAATACAGGTTTGGGAGCTGCTGCAGATAATGGTGGTTTGATAACAATCTATGGTGTACCGGCTGGACAGCAAACATTAAAGATATCCTATGTTGGATATCAGACGGTCACCATACAGGTGACAGTTCCCGAAAACGGTGTTCTTGAACAGGAATTCCGTTTATTGCCTCAGGCAATTGAAGGACAAGAAGTAATTATTACAGCCCAGGCACGTGGTCAGAACACGGCCATCAATCAGCAATTGGCTTCAAATAATATTGCAAATATAGTTTCATCTGCGCGTATACAAGAACTTCCTGATGCCAATGCTGCGGAATCCATTGGCAGATTGCCTGGTGTTTCGCTCGTACGTAGCGGCGGCGAAGCAACTCAAATAGTTGTGCGAGGACTTGAACCAAAATATAATTCTATCACAATAGATGGTGTCGCACTCCCTGCAACCGGTTCTAGCAATCGCGGCACCGATTTAAGTATGATTTCATCAAATAGTCTTGAAGGAATTGAGGTCTATAAAACAGTAACAGCGGATATGGATGCTGCAGTTATTGGCGGCACCGTAAATTTCGATATCCGTCGTGCAAAATCCAATCCTGACGGTGAGCCATCAATTTCCCTTCTTGCACAAGGTGGATACAAAGATTTGATGGATTCGTACAAGGATTACAAATTTGCTGCAGACATAGAAAAAAGATTTTTTGATGATAAGTTTGGTGTGTTTGTCCAAGGTATTGCACAAAGGCAAAACTTAACTTCGAATCAACTCGGAGCATATTATACTAATGGCAACTTACCTGTAACAAAAAATCCCGATACGATCGGAATGCAATATACAAAGCTTTCCTTTATTTCATCTATCCAAAACCGATATGATGGAACATTAACATTGGATTATAAGATACCCAATGGTGAACTGGCTCTTTTAAATATCTACAGTCATAGTACCACGATGACAGAGCAACATTCTGATCAGTATACAACAAGTTATGCACAAAGTTCACAAGATAGAATTATACTGGGAACACAGTTGGAGAAATCTGACTTTAATGTTGTCACAAATATCTTGAGTTATAAGCAAACATTTGGAACGTTAAAAATAGAGGCAAAGTTAGCGAATGCATATTCCGATAATCATGTGCCAAATGGTTGGTATGTGGATTTTCAGCAACAATCTTCGGGAGCCAAAAATATTCCGTCTAATCTTGCCCCGTCGGCAGTTGTTCCTCAAGCACAAAGTTTAATCAATCTTAGCAGAATGTTTTGGACAACGAATAATGCATGGACCAGTTTTAATAAGCAGGACGACAAACAAGCCACTTTTAATATTGAAAATAATTTCAATCTTTCAGACCTGCTCTCTGTAAGCGTAAAAGGCGGCGGTGCCTATAAATACACCACTCGATATTACAATTATGATTACTATGGCGGCAGTCTCAATAATGGCGCTGCATCAAAGGGTTACCAAGCATCGATTGTGGCAGCTCTTCCGTGGTTAGCTGACGCACCGTATAATTTTGATGCAACGGGCAACACTGGATTTCCTATTTCGGGATTGTATAATGCCAACATGAATTTTGGCAAATTTTTCAGAGGTGACTATAAGCTCTATTCGGCGGTGAATGCAGGTACGATCGATAAAATTATTAGTGTGATGAGAACTATTGGAGCCTCACAAACACAACAGGTAACAGTTCCAGATTTTCGTCCTGACGATTATCAAAGCGTAGCTAATGATTATTCGGGACATGAAATACGGAGCGCTGGCTATTTGATGGCAACATTGAACATAGGACCATGGATTACAATTATTCCCGGTATACGATATCAAGCACTCAGAACCTCTTACATAGCTGCTCACTTCATAGGAAATGCTGACCAAACAAATCCATATCCTCTTTCAATCCCTTACACTCTGGATACAGCAGACGAGTACCATGGTTATTGGTTGCCTGATATTAGCATAAAATATAATCTGTCCGAAAATATTAGTCTTCGAGCTTCTTATACAAACACCATAGCGTATCCGGATTTTACTAGCATCATTCCAAGAGAAGATGTTGCCGGCAGTTCTGGTTCGTGGGTTGTGTGGAATAATCCCGCATTAAAACCGGAGCAGGCACGTAATTACGATTTTCAAGTATCGATACATGATAATACAGTTGGTTTATTCGCAATTAGTCCATTTCTAAAGATTATTGATGACCAAATCTACAATCCCGCAAATGTCCACCTCGACACTGCCCAAGCATTATCTTATGGTTTACCGGCTTACACGGGAAAATCGTACACCGATACCACCTCCATCAATAATCCATATCAGCTAAAAGTATGGGGAATTGAAATCGAGTGGCAAACGCACTTTTGGTATTTACCGGGTCCACTAAACAATTTAATTATGAATATTAACTACACGCATATATTTTCTGAAGGTAAATTCCCGTTCACCCGCACCGTTCTTTCAAATACCTATCCTGTTAAGACTTCGTATCTTGATACATCGTTTACCGATAGACTTTACCAGCAGCCCAACGATATTGTGAACCTTTCTCTGGGTTATGATTACGGTAAATTTTCTATACTTGCTTCAATGATTTATCAGTCAAACGTGTTTAATGGTTCAAACTTTTGGTGGACTCTCCGATCGGATAAAACCAAATACCTTCGATGGGATCTTTCTGTAAAGCAAGGGTTGCCGTGGCACGATATAGAGGTATATTTCGACGTGAACGATCTTACTAAAGAATCAGATGTTTATACGATTCGAAAAAATGGATTTTCTACAGCAGAATATAATTATGGTTTGACTGCGGATTTAGGAATTCGATGGAGATTTAATTAAAACTAAATAAGCCACATGAAACCAATTCATTACTTTATTGCAGAAAGGAGGATAACGTAAAACAGCATTTATTCGAATGGATTCCGGTGAGGTCACTCGGTATTGAGCAGATTAATCGGATATCTATTGCAGTGAGCTCACAATTAACAAAAAATAAACCTCAATGAAAGGATGTTTATTATGAAAAAGATGTTCATTTCACTGTTTTTTACTGTGTTGTTGCTGTTGTCCTTAACAGCAACAATGATCGCAGGAGTTCCTGATACCGTACGCATAAGTGCATATCCTTCGACATGGCCTACGGGATCGCTCGATGATGTTATTAACAGCGATACTATTGCTGGCGGATATGTCAAACCGAATACAGTGTTTCTTCTGCAACAAACCGGTAGTCTCGATACCGTATATTATATGACAGCTCCACTCACGGTTAAGGGAAGCGTCAAAATCATCGGCCGTGCTAATCCGGTAACCAGTCATCCGCCGGTTATTGCACCTTATCTTAACCCTGATAATACTTCTATTGGATATTTCTTTCAACCGCAGGGAAATGACACTCTTACATTAAAAGGATTGTATTTCCTTGGTACTCGCCCTGATGGTCTCGTGAATACCGGTCGTTTCGTTAATCCATCTGGAGATTACAATGTGTTCTTTTTTGATCATTGCGTCCTCGAAAACATTTCAGGTTCCGGAACGCCAAACTTGTTTGACACATGGGGGCATAGCCATTGCAGTTTCTATGTGACGAACTGTGAATTCCGCAATAATCAAGATGATAATCCACAGAATCCAGGATTTGCATGGATCGAAGTTAGTACTACAGATATTCCATGTGATACAGCTTATTTCCGGAATAACACCTTTTTCTTCACGGGCGGCTATGTTCTTGGCGGAGCAGGATATGGTTGCTCATGGCTAGATTTCCAGCATAACACTGTCTTTATGTCGAGCGGTGGCGGTATTTTCGATCTATATCAGATGCACCATGCAATTATTGCAAACAATATCTTCTACAGTGCCTCAGCGCCAAGCGCCCCCAATTCATGGAATATTGTCGGAGGCGGTTGGGACTCCGGTTTAATCATTTTGGATTCACTTTCTACCTTAAAATCATCACCGTATAATATGGCAGAATCAGATCGTCATCTTACTATTACAAATAATGCTTATTTCTGGCCACAACAATTCTATACGGAGTGGACAAAGCTTAATCTCCACGTTCCACAGTTCATCGGAGCGCAGCCGGGCATTCTCACAGATAAAACGACATGGCCCAATATCACTGTTGCAAACAACGACAGCGTTGATCCAGGGTTTAACTCTACACTTGTAGCAACATCAATCGCCAATATGATTACTATGGCAGATACATGCTGGGGTGGTACTGTCAGTGGTGTTGCAGGTGGTTATCGTCCATATGTTTATCCACTTTCCGATCCACCGTCAAACAATAGCACATGGCCTAATGTGGCATCAAATTGGGCATCAACGCAAGGTTATCCAGTACCAGAAAATCTGCGATATTCAAATACAACTCTTAAAACAGCAGGAACCGATGGCAAAGCTCTTGGCGATTTGAACTGGTTCCCGGAACAGATTACGGGCGTTTCACGAACACCCAATTCATTGCCAGGGAAGTTCGCCTTAAGTCAAAACTATCCCAATCCCTTCAACCCGAGCACAATGATTTCGTATACACTCGCAGTCAAAGGTATGACACGACTTTCAGTGTTCGACATCCTCGGAAGAGAAGTGGCAGTTCTGGTGAACGAAGTTCAAATTGCGGGATCTCACGACGTTACATTTACCGCCAAAAATTTAAGCAGCGGTATTTATTTCTGCAAACTGGTGAGTTCCGAAACTATGACTACAATGAAAATGATTTTGATGAAGTAATGCCATTCATCTTCCCACTTCGGTAAGTTGGTGGGTAAATTTCCTGTATGGGGTTGAAGGATAAGCTTCAACCCCAATTCAGGATGAAATTGGAGTTCAATGAAAAAAATCCTTCCACCACGTTTTGTATATGTATTCATCAGACTATCAAAAGTATTGTTTTTGATAAAACATTTACCGGTATCGATTCTCTTTTTTTTATTTCTATTTCAACCCCAGGATGTACATTCACAGTTTGCATATGGCGCGGATATCGGATGGCTATCGCAGATGGAGTCGGCCGGTTATGTCTTTTACAACGATTCCGGAATCCAAAAGAACTGCATGGAGATATTAAAAGAGAAAGGAATTAATGCACTCCGGTTCAGAGTGTGGGTAAATCCGGCGGGGGGGGGTTGGTGCGGTAAAAAGGATGTGGCGACGATGGCACACCGTGCCGACAGCGCAGGCTTCAAAGTGATGTTGGACTTTCACTGTAGCGACACCTGGACTGATCCCGGGCACCAGGCAAAACCTGCCGCATGGGTAAGCGACACGCTCGCGCAGTTGCTTAGCCACCTATATGACCATATCTACGGGGTGTTGGATACGCTGAAATCAATCGGCGTAGTCCCTGCGTGGGTGCAGATTGGTAATGAGACCAACGACGGAATGTTATGGGAAGATGGGAGAGCGTCGACCCATATGAACAACTTTGCCGCAATGATTAAAACCGGTTATGATGCGGTCAAATCTGTTGATAGCACGATCCAGATAATTGTTCATCTTTCTGACGGTCACAACGATTCTATGTACAGACGGATGTTCGATGGCCTGAAAAACAATGGTGCAAAATGGGATATCATTGGAATGTCGGTGTACCCCTATTGGGCTAATTTACCTTGGGCTACCGATGATTCCATGTCCCTCGCTACCATGCAGGATATGATCAGCAGGTATCAAACGAAAGTCATGGTTTGTGAAACAGGCTATCTGTATAACCAGGCAATTACTGCGAATCATTTTCTTCTCGACCTGATAGAGAAAACAAAATCAGTAAATGGATTGGGTGTTTTTTATTGGGAACCCGAATGTTATAACTGGCAGGGTTATAACCTCGGTGCCTGGGATCCCTCTACAAAAAAACCGACAGTTGCAATGGATGCTTTTTTAGATACAGTTGTTACATCTGTAAGTCGGGAAGAAATTATATCTCAGTATGCTCTCAACGTGTATCCCAATCCCTTCAATCCTTCAACGAATATCAAATGTATTATTCCCAAAAGAAGTGAAGTCTCCCTATGCGTGTATAATCTGTTAGGTCAGAAAGTGCGAACGCTGGTGAATGAGATGAAGGATGTCGGTGAATATTCCATTCCTTGGATGGGAAATGATGATTCTGGAAAACAAGTTGTCTCGGGTGTCTATTTTATTCGGATGATTGTCGGAAGTATAAGTAAAACACAAAAAATTGTATTAGTGAAATAAATCAGAATAATATTATGAAGTTACTTTTCCATTGTTGTCTTCTACTCTTCGTTGTTTCTCTCGTTACCCATTCTCAGACTGATCCAAAAACACTGGCGGATGTGTATGTTGACAAGGAAGGAAATCTGAAATGGAATGGTTCAAATGATGAAGTGAGTTTATTTGGTGTGAATTACACTGTACCATTTGCGTACTCATATCGGGCACATAAGAGGTTGGGACTATCTCTTAAAAAAGCGATTGACTTGGATGTTGAGCAGATGGCTCGGCTTGGTTTCGATGCCTTTCGTGTTCATGTATGGGACAGAGAGATATCGGATGGAGACGGAAATATTTTGAAGAATGAGCATCTCGATCTTTTTGATTACCTCCTGGCAAAGTTGGCAGAACGCAATATTAAAAGCATCATCACGCCGATTGCATGGTGGGGAAATGGCTATCCAGAACCTGAAGAGACTTCGCCAGGTTTTTCACAGAAGTATCCAAGATTGGAATTGATTACGAATCCGAAAGCCAGAGAGGCCGAAAGAAATTATCTCAAGCAATTCATTGCGCATACGAATCCATACAAAAAAGTATCCTATAAAAACGATCCATGGATCATTGCGATCGAAATAATCAATGAACCTACACATCCGGAAAATGGCCAGGAAGTAACAGACTATATCAACGAAATGGTTGGTGTATTGCGGCAAGCTGGATTCACAAAACCAATTTTCTATAACATCAGCCAAAATTGGAGCGATGTTCAAGCGAATGCCGTCACCAAAGCAAATGTCGATGGGATTTCATTTCAATGGTATCCCACGGATCTGGTTCACCAAAAAATGCTTAGGGGGAATTATCTTCTAAATGTAAATAAGTATGATATCCCTTCCGAGAGTGTTCCCGGATATTCGACGAAGGCGAAGATGGTATACGAATTCGATGTCGCTGATGTAGGTGGCTCGTATATGTATCCTGCTGTTGTTCGTAGTTTTCGTGAAGCAGGAATGCAGTTTGCAACGATGTTTAGTTACGATCCAACGCAGATAGCATGGAGTAATACAGAATACCCAACGCATTTTATGAATCTGCTGTACACACCTTCAAAAGCACTGAGCTTGATGATCGCTGGAAGGGCGTTTCATCATTTACCGAGGAATAAATCATTTGGCAGTTATCCGGCGAATAATCAGTTCGATGATTTTCGTGTGAGCTATGAAGAAGATTTGAGTGAAATGAATGGTGATGCTGAATTCATTTATTCCAATTCGACTTCAACCCAGCCAAAAAATGTCTTATTACTTCAGCATATTGCTGGCTGTGGAAATTCATCCATTGTCCAATATGATGGTACGGGTGCTTACTTTTTAGATAAACTTGAGCAAGGTATTTGGAAGTTGGAAATCTATCCAGATGTGTTATGGCTTCGGGATCCGTTTGAACCTACAAGTATGTCTCAGCAAGTGGCACGATTATTTTGGAACCAGAGACAGATGAAAATCAATCTTCCTGACCTTGGAAGGGAATACGTACTTTATCCTCTGAGCGATACAAAGTGGAGGAGTGCAAAAACATTTGAGTCAGGCCAATTACTTAAACCCGGGAATTATCTTGTCATAGCAAAGAGCGCGGATAATAAAAATCTCCATAAATATCTTTCGAAAAAAGGAAAGTTCTTGGAAGGGCTTTACACCCCGCTACCTATTGCTTCTAATATTTATGTTGTGAATAAAACCGATAAATATTCAAATGAATCGGATCTGTCTGCATTCAAATTTCAGATTGCTGGCGAGCAATCTGTTTTCAATGCATCGTTATACATCCGTCGACTTGGCTGGCGGGAATTTGAGAAACATCCTTTGAAATATATCAGTGGCTTTAATTATGTCGTGGCGGATTCGCCCAAGATTCTTCAATCAGGAAATCTTGAATATTGTGTTGGCGTAGAATCTGGGGAGGAAGAATATACATTCCCCGGTGGAGTTCAAGGTACACCGGGGAAGTGGGATGTCACAGCGAGTAATTACTGGAATCTAAAAATTCTCGGTGCTGATGAACCGATTGCTCTATTCAATGTTACCAGAGATAGAAAAGATTTCGTGTTTCCTCATTATGATCGATCAAGGAAATACTCCATTGAATATCTGAATGGATCGAAAAGTGATGAAACATCGTTATCAATTCATAGTTCATCTTCAAAAAAACAAATAGTTCCGTTTGGATTTCAATTGAATGTCAATGATTTGATAAAACCGTTCGCGGCTCGGCTCGATAATTATAGAACTGTGGTACTCAAAGCGCGCGTTGAAAATGATTCGATGTGCCAAACCGGAATCAATTTTATACTCTCAGATGGAAAGAGTTACGGAATAGATGTTAGGGTCAAACATCATTGGCAGGAAATTGAGATTCCAATTTCTTCAATGTTGTGCCGAAGTGCATTGCTGTTGCCTAATTCCTATCCATTATTCTTGTCAAAGAAATGGGAAATGCAAAGCGATTCGATCGGTAACAAGATGAATCTTCGACTGTTGGATTGTATTCAGGTCGTTGTAAATCCGAATAACGACGAAAGAAGCAAAGGCGATTCACAATTAGAGATTGAGTCAATTTCTCTGAAGAAGTAGGTATATCTCAAAGAGATATCACTGGTTACCAATAATTTATTTGATCCTACAGTATTCTAACAAATCTGATCATCAGGAGACCTCCAAGTATGAAGAACATTCGATGGCTATCATTGGCAATTGTTTTGACGCATGCAGTTGTAGTTGTTCATTCATATCCTCGTACGAGTGAGAATCATTCATGCACATCTTTTAATTCCGGATGGCTATTCTCTCGTCTTGGGTCGATGCCGGATGGCTCTACAAAAGAAGAGCCTGCCGGATTAGAGAGACAAGATTTAAACGATGCAGACTGGCGTAAGCTCGATCTTCCACATGATTGGGGTATTGAAGGACCCTTTCGGATGGACCTTCCGAGTAGCACCGGCAAATTACCATGGGCTGGTATCGGATGGTATCGGAAACATTTCAATCTTTCTCAGGAGGACAAGGAAAAACATCTCTTCATCGACTTTGACGGCGCAATGTCTCACGCACAAGTGTGGTTGAATGGTAAATATGTTGGAGAATGGCCATATGGGTATGCTTCATTTCGTCTTGAACTGACGCCGTACATTTATTTTGACAAAGAGAATGTATTAGCAGTAAGGTTAGATAATCCAGCCAATTCTTCACGATGGTATCCAGGCGGTGGTATATATAGAAATGTTTGGTTGGTGAGGAATGCACCAGTGCACATTGCGCACTGGGGAACATTTGTAACGACTCCGAGAATTACCCAAGATCAAGCAACACTGCATATTCAAAATGAAATCGAAAACCAATCAGGTAAATCTACAGAAATTACCTTGATTGTGGAAATCAACGAATATGGAAAAAATAAAATTGTTGGATCGAGTCGAGAAACCACCGTTCAAATTTCTGCAGGCCGTACGGAAAAATCAGAGACTGAAATTATTATTCAGGATCCTCGACTCTGGAATCTGGAATCTCCCAATCTTTATCAGGCAAAAACATACATTCAACAAAACAGACACATTGTTGATTCAACCATCACAGTGTTTGGTATCAGGGCTGTACAATTCACATCGGATAATGGATTTGTTCTTAATGGCAAAAGAGTCCAAATCAAAGGAGTGTGCAATCATCATGATCTTGGATTGCTTGGAACGGCAGTAAATGAAAAAGCTCTTGAGCGCCAAATTAAACTTCTCCAGGAAATGGGATGCAATGCCATCCGAACAAGTCATAATCCACCTGCACCGGAACTGCTCGATTTGTGCGACGGGATGGGAATGCTCGTTTTAGACGAAGCGTTTGATTGTTGGGAACAAGGAAAGACACCGAATGATTACAGTACCTTATTTAAGAAATGGCATGAGAAAGATATTCGTGCACTTGTGCGTCGGGATCGGAATCATCCTTGCGTCATTGGCTGGAGTGCTGGAAATGAAGTGCGGGAGCAAGGGAATGGAATTCTTGCTCAGAAGTTGAAAGAGATTTTCAATTCAGAAGATCCAACGCGTCAGGTGACAGCAGGGTGCGATAAACCGGATGCCGGTTTTAACGGATTTCAGAATTCAGTCGATTTCTTTGGTTACAATTATAAACCGCATATGTACAAGAAATTCCGGGAAGAGAATCCAAAAGTACCAATATATGGAAGCGAAACTGCATCTTGTGTGAGCACTATAAGCGAATATTTCTTTCCGGTCAGCGGAGATAGATCGAACAGTGTGCATAATAATCAGGTAAGCTCATACGATCTTTATACACCTTGGTGGGCAAACATTCCTGATGTTGAATTTGAGGGTCAGGATAAGAATCCTTTCGTTGCAGGCGAATTCGTTTGGACCGGCTTTGATTATCTTGGAGAACCAGCACCTTTTTTCGATGACACATCCGCTTCGCGCAGTTCCTATTTTGGCATTTTTGACCTATGTGGATTTAAAAAGGATAGATTTTATCTCTATCAATCAAGATGGCGGCCAGACTTGCCGATGGTTCATATTCTCCCGCATTGGTCCTGGCTGGAGCGAATTGGGATGGTGACGCCTGTTTATGTATATACTTCAGGTGATGAAGCTGAACTATTTCTGAACGGCACATCGCTAGGCCGAAAAAAGAAAGAACCATTTCAATACAGGTTGCGCTGGGACGATGTGAAATATGAACCTGGGGAATTGAAAGTTGTTGCTTATAAAAACGGCAACACATGGGCTTCAGACGTCCAGAAGACAGCAGGGCAGGCAATAGGTTTGGCGCTTTCAACTGAGAATGCGATGATACATGCTGATGGACTTGATCTTTCGTTTATTATGGTTAGGATAGTCGACAAGGATGGCAATATGGTGCCTGTGGCGAAGAATCTAATAAGGTTCAGATTAAGCGGACCCGGAACGATTGTAGCAGTAGGGAATGGAGATCCAACGAGTCATGAATCATTTCAGTCCGATCGATCTCAAGCATTTCATGGACAATGTCTGGTCGTCGTTCGATCTATTGAAGGTCAAAGTGGAACAATTCGATTGATCGCTGAATCAGAAACATTCAATAGCGGAAATATTTCAATCTTGTCGAATTAGAGGCCTTTGAAGAATTTGAGTTGGCAGTAAAAAAAACTATATTGAATAAATATGTATTTAGGATAATATCTGTATATTGTCACATTATTCATCTGGTGTGGATTATTTCTGTAATACAGAGCAGGTGTAAGCTTGTTGCCATCATTAAGTGATAAATTATCTCAGTCCCTACATGAAAAAAAATAGAGTTATGTATTCATAATAAAAAACTATCGAACCTAATAAAAAGGGATCAACCATGAATAGCAAATCTATTTCATTCCATTGTTTTGTATTCCTCAGTATATCATTGATTGTAATGCTTACATGCTATGCACAAAAAAATGAAAAAAATATCACAATAGGACTTATTGGCAAAAGTCAATCGAATCCTGTATTTATAGCTGCATACGCCGGTGCTCGAGTAGCGGCGAAGGAAATTGGTGAAAAGCGTAATTTAGAAGTCAAAATTGATTGGCAGACTCCACAAGAAGAGTCTCCAAAGGAACAAGCCCGGGCAATAGAACAACTTGCACGTTCAGGTGCTTCAGGAATTGCTGTAGCTTGCAGCGATGAACATGTTCTTACCTCGCCTATAGATAATGCTGTTGATCATGGAATTCCAGTTATTTGTTTTGATTCTGACGCGCCCGAGAGCAAGCGGTTCGCTTACTATGGATCTGACAATATAGAATTTGGTCGAATGATCATGCAGGAACTTGCACGAGTAATGAATGAAAAAGGAGTTATTGCAATTCTTGGTGGAAATAAGGATGCACCGAATCTCAAACAGAGAGTTCAGGCTATTCTTGATGAGCTCAAAAAATATCCTTCCATGAAGCTTGTGAAAAGCGGGGTATGTTACCATGAGGAAATTCCAAAAAAGGCTGCTGAAGTAGTGGCGCGTGTGCAGAAAGCACATCCTCAAATTGGGGGATGGGCATTTGTCGGTGGCTGGCCTCTCTGGGAGAAAGATGCTATTAAATGGAAACCGGGACAGATAAAAATAGTTGCTGCAGATGCTCTTCCGGAAGAATTAGAATATCTCAAGAGCGGGCATGTGCAGGTGCTCATTGCTCAAAATTGTTTTTTATGGGGATATCATTCTGTAGAACTTCTTTTGGATAAGATCACTATCACTGACAGTACGCCAAAAAAGATAACCGCCGGAATATTAACACGAGTTTCGAAAGAAAACCTAGAGGAATGGTCTCTCAACTGGAAGAAATGGTTAATGAAGGAAGCGGTATATCGCTAAGGATATAAAAAAGAATAATAATGAGATATTCGAAGAAGGGATCCATCTATTCCAAGAGGGACTTTCCATGGAACGTCCCTACAAAAGAAAATTCAGCTTGTTTTAAATTTCTGATGTTACCTCTTTGCATTTACTTCAACTTATACACCGCATAGGTCGTTCCGGGCACCTTGAAACTCAGTGTTTTCACTTTCTTAGTAATTATTATTTCTTTCCCGGCAAGTAATTGCAGCTTTTTGTAGGGCACATTCATTTGGAACTCAGCTGTTGCTGCTTTTTCAGCAGGATTGAGAATCACCAAAATTACATCTTTCCCGTTGGCTCTAGCATAGACAAAGGGGTATGTATTTTCTTTTGCATAGAGTGGGATAAATTCAGCATAAGCAGCCAATGCCGGTTCATCAAGCTTTAATTGTATGAGCTTTTTCACGCGGTTCAGTAGTGAAGTAGGATCTTTTTGCTCGGTCTCAACATTTGGCGCATCGTTGCTGGTATCAACTGGAAGATAGAGTTTGGAGAAGTCGGTTGTCGAAAAGCCACGATTCATTCCCGATGTCCACTGCATAGGAGTACGTGCACCTGCGCGAGGTTTATATGCGCCTTCGATTTGAGGCATGTCGTACAATTCACGCATACCAATTTCATTTCCATAATATATAAATGGAATCCCCGGCATAGTTATTCCGAAAACCATGATTTGTTCCAGATCATCAGGGGTGCGGTTCACGTTCAATCGTGCGTTATCGTGATTGCCGAGCGGTAATAAAATATATCCTTTGGATTTTGTTTCGTTGTATTGCTCCATGTATTTCGAAAGGAAATACGCAATGTTCCCTTTGCCTTCCTTGTCAAAATAACTATGCCCTTCGGAATATCCATTCAGGATGCGCCAGCTTTCTTTTTGCGTAAGATCATTGTAGCCATCAAACCAATGGAAGAAATCGGCATGGAAATTTCCATCAAGCGCATCTTTCGGATATGACCATTCGGAAACCATGAACGCCTGTGGATATTTTTCTTTGACGATCTGACGTATCTCTTTCCAAAACTTTTTCGTGTCACCGTTTACATCTGTCCCTTTGACAAGTGCTCCTGCCATGTCAGCGCGTATGCCGTCGGCTCCCATATCCATCCAGTAGCAGAAGATCTTTTTTAATTCTTCGCGCATTGCCAGAACATCGGGGTGATTTGTCGGAAGCTGCCATTTCTTATTCGTATCAGGTTGACCAAAACCAAAATTCAATGCCGGCTGCGACCAGTAGAAATTCCGCATGAAATTACCGTTTCGTTGTCCATATCCTTGGATAAATCGATTTGCAAATTCACCTTCTTCCATTTTCCAAACATTATCATTCCACACATACCAGTTCGAATACTTGTTTGGTGTTTGTTTGCATGACTCGATGAACCATGGGTGATCGATGGCGGTATAGGTGATGACATAATCGAAGATCACTTTTAAGCCGCGCTTATGGGCTTCTTGAAATAGTCGTTTCGCATCTTCATTGGTTCCATATCGGGGCGCCACTTTGTAATAATCACGGATATCGTATCCGGCGTCATGAAAGGGCGAATCAAAAAACGGATTGAGCCATATTGCATTAACGCCGAGGCTTTTAACGTAGTCCAATTTTTGAATGATACCATTCAGATCTCCAATGCCATCTCCGTTAGAATCGTAAAATGTCTGTGGATAGATCTGGTAAAACACAGCATGCCGTGTCCATTCCGGACCATCGGGAATAACACACTTGCCGGTTATTTCTGCGTTTTGTCCGTACCCGAGAATTATGATTATGAATACACAAAAACATGTTGCAACGAATCTCTTAGTCATAAGCGTTTTCCTCAAAGTGATGAGTCTTAAAATAGATTTTTAAAACTGTATAACCTTTTTTATACCTTGATATTGGATTACTTTATCTAGTCTCTTTGAAATTTCTATCCCGCTGCCTTTATCTTTTCCTACGAGGACAACTTGAAAATTGCGTTTTTCCAACATTCCCGGAAATAAACCTTGCCGCTTGCCGATGGTCAACTGCCGAGTTGTATTATTCCAGGAAAAAGAAATAGTGGAGAAGATACCTTTTTCATAATTATAATTATCGTTTTCGTCTTCGTAAAGAGTGAAGCTGCCGTCAGCGCCGGGGTAAATGCGCAATTCGATTGGATCGGCAGGTTTCTCTGCAGCATACTGAACGAACGGTCCCATCGAAATGATTGAACCGGCTTTTATAAACAGAGGTATTTTATCTATAGGTGCGGCAGAAGTAACGGTTTGACCGCCTGAAAAGGTTTCACCTGTCCAGAAATCATACCATTGATGATCGGCAGGTAAATAAACATTTCGTGTTTGTTGTCTTTCCTCGATAGTCTTCTCTTTTGCGAAAATCTCCGGAGTTTTCCAGTAGAGTAAAACTCGCAATGCGCCGCTGGAATAATTCTCAGTTTCCAATGCGAAGTCATATTCTTTTCCGGCTTCCAACTCTACAAAGTCAGTATACACTTCAACACTTTGATATATGAAGGGGAGTTGTTTCCCGTTCAGGAAGATTCGTTTTGGTCCGAAGCATTTTATATGAAATTGATGTTTTCCTGTTTGTGTTGGTACGAGTTTCCCTTCCCATCGGATGGATAACGTTGAATCAGTCACATAATCAGGACGCCCAGAATACCAGAAAATGTTTATCGTTGAATCAATTTTTTCGAGTGTCAGATTTTTGTATTGTGTGTCTTTATAATATTTGGCATTCAGACCTTTCTTGCCGTCGTTTGTTCTAAAATGTTCAGACGTAATCGGAATACTCTGCTCAGGCGGACGATGGAGCATGTATTCGGTGACGGGGCATACCATCAGTGCCGGACCAAACATGAATTGATCGTCGATGGAAAATGTCTTTTTATCATTGCCAAAATCCATTGGCAAGCCGCGCATGATGGTATACCCGTTCTCTGTCACTTGATGAGCTAAAGAATAAATATACGGAAGCAAGCGGTATCGAAGATTGTCGAATTTTATCAGCGTCGGAGTAAAATCTCCGAATTGCCATATTTCACGAGGTGTCTCAGAACCGTGAGATCGGAATATTGGACAAAAGGATCCGAACTGGAACATTCGAGTATACAATTCCTGATAAGCCGGGTCTTTACCGCCATTGGAGAACACGCCTTCATAGCTGCCGATGACAAACGCACCGATATCAAATGTCCAATAGGGAATACCGGACATGCAATGATTCAATCCCGCCGATATTTGGTTCTTATATACATTCCAGTTAGCTCCAATATCACCCGACCATGTTGTTGCGGCAGCCCGTTGCTGACCGGCGAATGTAGACCGTGTGAGGATATAAACACGTTTTTGATCTGTGACTTTCCGTTGATTTTTGTACATGTCCTCAGTGATACGAAGCGAATACGGATTAAGATATCGAGCAAAAGAACCCAAATAATTGTTGTCCATTCTTTTTAGTTCGTACTCGGTAGATTCTTTGGTCAAAGCATTGATGACGTCTGGTTCGGTTGAATCAAACCACCATGCGTCAATCCCTTTGGAGAACAATCCTTTTTCTGCGTACTGCCAAAATAAGTCATTTGCAGCAGGATTGTATGCATCATAATACCGAAAACCAGCCCAACCGACAGGACGATAGAGAAAACCCCTTTGCTGCATGTCTTTATATACCGGTGTGTTCGGACCTAATCCTGGCCAGACTGAAATCATAATGTGAAAATTTTGTTTATGAATTATATCAATCATCTCTTTCGGATTTGGGTATTTCTTTTCATCGAAAAATAATTGCCCCCAATTTTGTGCACCATCCCAATAATCCCAATCCTGAACGATATTGTCGATGGGAATTTGACGTTTGCGATACTCATTCACAACACTTAACAACTCATCTCTGTTCTCATAATGCTCTTTGCTTTGCCAATATCCATATGCCCACTTACCATACAGAGGCGCTTGGCCGGTAAGATTTCTGTAACCGGCAATGACGCTATCCATATTTTTTCCATAAATGAAATAGTAATCCAGACTGCTGGCGACATCAGACCAAAGTGAAGTTTCTTGTTCGTTATCAGTGAAAATTGTTTTAGAATAATTGTCCCACAAAATTCCGTAATTCATCGTCGATATGAGAAACGGAGTAACCGCATCGGTGTTGGTTTGTACAAGTTTGACAGTTCGCCCGCGGTAATTCATATAACCATATTGATGCTGACCTAAACCATAGATGCCTTCATCTGAAGTCAGTTGATATGGCTGCTTAATGCTGTAGGCTTTTTCTTTTTTTGTATCTACAGGAGTCAGGGAAGCCTTTTTACTTTCCTTGAGGAGTGTTTTGCCATCACCGGAGAAGAATTTGATTGTACCATCTGTTTTAGAAATTAAGAGTTTCAATTTCTCCGATCCCACTGTGACGACTGTGTCATTTTCGTCTATGGCAAGGGCGATGGATGGAAATTCTTTTTGAATAACTACCAAGCTTGACGAATCAGGTGTTGTCTCAGGCAGCCACTTGGTAATTCGAACGATATTGCCAGCGTAAAACTGTGCTTTCACATGTTGATCACTGAATTCTAACTGGATACCGTTGGGAATACGCTTTATAGTGTTAGTGCTGAAAGATATTTGGATGCTGACAAAAAATAAGAAGCAACATGTAAATAAAGCGATTTTATTTTTCATAATATTTATTGATTAAATGTGCGAAAAATATATCTGACCGAAGTTGAATGAACTTCGGTCAGATATGACATGAAGAATAGTGCTCTGCAATTAGCCTGCGATACCGAGCGGTGAGAAATAAATAAACACAGCCACGATGAAGACGAGAATAATCAATGAGAGAACAAGATCCGTCGTATTCCAGCTGGCGCGAGATTTTTCCTTATCTGCTGCAACTGTTGTTGCGTATGTTAGTCCGTTCAATTGTATCTCAGACGGTTTGGCGGTGAGAAGACTTACGGCGATTAAGAGACACACAGAAAAAACGAAAAGGAGAATACAGAAATAAAGAAAGTTAATAGTTGCAAATGCATAGAGGAACCCACTCAGGTGACTCTTGATAAGTTCAAGAAAGATTCGAAGAATGCCGATGATGAATCCGACAATCATCGTGGTTAAAGCGCCTGTACCGTTGATCCGTTTGAAAAACACACCAAGCAGAAAAACGGATGCGATAGGCGGAGCAAGATATGATTGAACACTCTGCAGATATTGATATAGAACGGGGGAAATTCCTTTCATCATCGGAATCCATACCATTCCCAAAACGACGACAACAGCAGTGGTTATACGTCCTACTTTGACCAATTCTTTGTCAGTTGTTTTCGGTTTGATCTTTTTATAAATGTCCAACGTGAACAGAGTGGAGCATGCATTGTATACTGATGCAAGAGAACTCATCAATGCTGCGAGAATACCGCCGGCGAGGATGCCGCGTAATCCTACGGGTAGTAAAGTCTTTACCAGTGTAGGAAATGCCTGGTTGGAATCAGCAAGTTGAATTTTGCCGCTGTTTACTAACGCATATGCTATCAATCCAGGAATCAAAAATATAAAAAAAGGAAGTAGTTTTAAGTATGCAGCAAAAATTGTTCCTCTCCGTGCTTGTTGTTCATTGCGTCCTGCAAGGCACCGTTGCACAATATGCTGGTCTGTACACCAATACCAGACACCAACGATGGGAGAAGCAAAGAGAATGCCTAACCATGGAAAATCCGGATCCGATAACGGGCGGAACATATTGAGATGATCGGATGTTACTGAGTGCATAAGATTGTCCCATCCGCCAACTTGAATAAGGCCGGATATGGTCAGAATGATGGAACCACCTAATAGAATAATTGCTTGCAGGGCTTCTGTATACATAACTGCATGAAGCCCGCCAAAGATTGTGTAAATTCCGGTAATGACAATGAGAACTATGGCACCCGTCCAAAAATCTACTCCCAAAAACGATTCGAATACAACGGCGCCTGCAAAGATTGTTACAGAAACCTTTGCGATTACATAACTCAGCATTTGTACAATAGAAAGCAGCCAGCGAGTCTTCTCGTTGTATCGTCGTTCAAGGAATTCGGGCATAGTAAATACCTGGCTCCGCATATAGAACGGAACAAATACCCATCCCAGCATAAGGACTATCCATGAATGAAGCTCATAGTGTCCCATGACGAGTCCAGATTTGGCACCTGTACCAGCGAGTCCAACGATATGTTCCGAACCAACATTGGATGCAAGAATAGATGCTCCAATAACGAACCAACCGAGATTGCGATTGGCTAGGAAATAATCAGTTGGAGAATCTTTCTTTTGTCTTATCGACCATACTGAAATGCCGCCGATAAGCACAAAATAGAGCCCAACAACGACCCAATCTATGACTCCAAGAATTTCCATGCGAGAGTTCCTTTCCAGTTATTGTTTAGTTGAGAATTGATAAACTGTCGTTTGTCTATATATATCGTTTGCTTTCAAAACAACAGAAGGAAATTCAGGTTTGTTGGGGGAATCAGGAGGGCATTGGGCTTCTAAGCAAAGGCCCGATCTATTTTTATACACAAAGCCATCGTTCCCTCTCACAGTCCCGCCGAGAAAATTTCCGGAATAGAATTGAAGACCCGGTTGGTCGGTGAAAACAGACATGAGGCGTCCGCTTTGCCGTTCGTAAAGTTCTGCAACTTTGCGAACCTTTCCATTATGATTTCGCAAAATCCAATTATGATCGTATCCGTTTCCAAACACTAACTGCCGATGGTTCTCGTTGATGCGCGACCCAACCGAAAGAGGAAGGCGAAAATCCAACGGTGTATTTTTCACACCGGTATGCGCACCAGTAGGGATGAGCTCCTGATCTACCGTCGTAATAAAATCAGATTCGATGCTCAGGAAATGATCAAGAATGGAATTCGTAAAGGAACCAGATAAATTAAAATAGGAATGATGCGTTGGATTGAGTATGGTCGTTTGATCGGTCGTTCCTTTGTACTCAATGCGTAATTCATTTTTTTCTGTGAGTGTATACGTGACTGTGAGAATAACTGTTCCGGGATAGCCTTCTTCTTTATCCGGGCTGATGCATGTTAATGCAACAGAAGGTTCACTCCCGCTGTCGATTATTTTTCCTTCCCAGAGCTTTTTGTTAAATCCTATTATTCCTCCATGAATGTGGTTCTGTCCATCATTCACAGTTACTTGATATGTCTGTCCGTGCAATTGAAACCTGCCTTTGGCAATGCGGTTTCCATATCTCCCAACGATTGCTCCGAAATACGATCGATCACTCAAATAGCCTTGCAGAGAATCGTAGCAGAGGTNNTGTTTTCCGTTTCGATCCGGCATCATGATCGATGTTACGATCGCTCCATAGTTGATGATCTTGATTTCGCTTCCGGTACTGGTTTTCAACGTATATTGGTCTACGACACGGCCATCCGGAAGTCTCCCCAATGATGTTTTCTCAATCATGGGTTGGGCCATGGGTTCGATGGAGAGCATGAAAATAATATTGTGTCTGCAGACAGCACGAATTCAAAGTTTATGTATGAGAGAGGGAATGCCATTCTGTAGTAATGGTCGCTCTGAATTATGACGATGCATGGGTCAGATATAATCGTTCATAAATGTTTCGAACAATTCCTGTTTACCGCTGATCTGCTTTGGTTCACCTGTCTCAATGGCAATAGCTCGTAAATCTTCAAGTGTCAATTTCCCGTGCTCAAATGCAGCGCCGGAACCGTCATCGAAAGATGCATACCTCTGTGTCCGAAGTTTTCTATAGGGAGATTTTTCCAAGATGTTGTTGGAAATCAAGAGTGCCCGCGCGATGACATCCATTCCGGCGATATGAGCTATGAAAAGATCATCAGGATCGGTCGAGTTTCGCCGAACCTTTGCATCGAAGTTAATTCCGCCGGAAGTAAACCCGCCGTATTCAAGAATCACCAGCATCGCTTGTGCCAAATCAAATAAATCGACAGGAAATTGATCTGTATCCCAGCCATTCTGGCTGTCGCCTCTGTTTGCATCGATGCTGCCAAGAAGACCCGCATCGGCGGCAACCTGAAGTTCATGCTGAAAAGAATGATTCGCTAATGTAGCATGATTGACCTCGATATTCAACTTAAAGTCGTTCTGCAAATCAAATTCACGAAGGAAACCAATCACTGTAGCTGTATCAAAATCGTATTGGTGCTTCATCGGTTCCATGGGTTTTGGTTCAATAAAGAATGTTCCCTTAAAACCCTGTTTGCGAGCATAATCGCGTGCCAGTGCAAGAAAACGACCCATATGTTCGCGCTCGCGTTTCATGTTTGTATTTAAAAGAGTCATATATCCTTCACGTCCGCCCCAAAAAACGTAGTTTGAACCGCCTAGCGCTATGGTCGTATCCAACGCATTCTTTACCTGTGCAGCGGCATGAGCAACAACGACAAAATCAGGATTGGTGGCAGCTCCATTCATATAGCGCGGGTGCGAGAAAAGATTGGCCGTGCCCCAGAGAAGTCGAACGCCTGAACTCTTTTGTTTCTCTTTTGCATACTCAATCATTAAAGCCAATCGATGTTCGGATTCTTTTATTGTCGATCCCTCTTGAACGATATCGAAATCGTGAAAGCAATAGAAGGGGACACCGAGTTTTGTTATAAACTCGAATGCTGCATCCATTTTTGCTTTTCCTCGTTGGATCGGATCGCTTATCTGAGCCCACGGTGTAATCTTCGTGCCATCGCCGAAGGGATCGGCCCCGGTACCGCAGAAGGAATGCCAATAGGCAACTGCGAAGCGGAGATATTCTTTCATTGTTTTACCGGCCACTATTTTGGTTTCATCGTAATATTTGAATGCCAGCGGATTCTTTGAGCCGGGTCCTTCAAAAGGAATTTTACCGACCTGTGGAAAATATTCCTTGTTGCCGAGAGTAACTTTTGTGTTCATAGATTTATCCTTTGGATTTGAGAATTCGTTGTAAGGCAGATGACCAGCGTTGGTACAATTCCTTGTATTCGCTCATGCGGGAATTCTGCGGCTCGATAATGTTAAGACGATCAAGTCCCTTGAAAGCTTCTTGACGGGATGTGAAATGTTTCACACCCAACGCAGCTCCACGCGCAGCACCTTGAGCACCATCGGTACTATATAATTCGATGGTCACACCTGCAATGTGTGCCAACGTATCAGTGAAGATTGGACTGAGGAATAAATTAGTATAACCGGCGCGAACCACTTCTGGCTTTATATCCATTCCATGCATTATATCCATTCCATAATTGAATGCGCATGCAATTCCTTCTTGTACTGCACGGACGAGATGTGCTTGTGAATGAGTGTTGAATTGTACATTAAGAATATGAGCACCCAAGTCACAATTCTCCAACATACGTTCTGCACCGTTGCCAAATGGCAGAACGATGACTCCAGCAGATCCAAGAGGGACACTTGATGCTATTTCATTCAGGCGTGCATATCCGATAGATTGCTGTCCAGTGATGCGGCGAATCCAGCTGTTGGAAATTCCTGTTCCATTAATGCAAAGCAATACTCCAATGCGATTTGCTTTGGCAGAGTGGTTCACATGAGCAAACGAATTCACGCGCGAAGCGTGATCATATTTGAGTGTATCGCTTACACCATACACGACACCGGATGTGCCGGCGGTTGCAGCAATCTCGCCTGGTTCAAGAACGTTCAGCGAGAGAGCGTTATTTGGTTGGTCGCCGGAACGATAGGCAACAGGAGTCCCTTCAAGTAAGCCAAGTTCTTGTGCAGCATATCGGTTCAATCGGCCTTGTTCTCCAAATGTTGGTGTCAGTGGTGGAACAAGAGCGGTGTCAATACCATATTCATTGAATAAAAAAGTTGCGATGGAATTTGATTTGAAATCCCATGTAATTCCCTCGGATAAACCTGAAAGAGTCGTTGCAGCTTCACCGGTCAAACGCAAAGCAATATAATCGCCGGGCAACATATACTTGTCAATCTTCTTATATACATGAGGTTCGTTCTCTTTGACCCATCGTAATTTTGAGGCAGTAAAATTTCCGGGAGAATTCAGGAGTGAACCGAGGCATCGCTCTGCGCCAAGAGCATTAAAAGATTTTCGACCTATCTCTACAGCTCTGCTATCGCACCATATAATAGAGGGGCGGAGAACCTGTTTGTTTTTATCAATAATGACAAGACCGTGCATCTGGTAGGAAATACCGATTGCAATAATACGGTCTCTCTGAATGTGTGAAGTTGAGAGCACTTCAGATGTAGCAAGCTTCAGATTTTCCCACCACATTGCTGGATCTTGTTCAGCCCAACCGGTACGAAGCGCCGTGATCGGCATTTCGGTTTTTGGAGAGAAAGCGCTCGCTTCAACCTTTCCTGTCTCGAGATTGAGAAGTACCGCTTTGACCGATGAACTGCCAATGTCATAACCGAGAGTGTACATTTCTTTTCAATTGAAAATATTCATGAAAAATTTATGAATGCCATCATTCGATGTGTTCTATGGGAAAAAAACCATGAAGCACAATCGATTTGACTTCATTCAATGTTACTTGTTAGGTTATGACTGATTCACAGTCTGAAAATATTCTTTCAGTGAGTCGGTATGGTGTGAGCATACGGATGTTGTTGATTGTCTCACTATAAACTCAGCATCTAAAACAATGTTCTCAATTGGTAATGGCTTGTGTGCTTCGATATTATTAATCAGGATTTCAGTTGCCTTTCTGCCCAACTCGAACATCGGAGCACGAATAGTCGTTAATTGTACGGGAACGTGTCTTGAAAAAGGAATATCGTCGTTTCCTACGACAGAAATATCGTCCGGTATCTTGATCTTCATTTCTCTCAAAGCCGCCAAAACACCAAGAGCAACGAGATCATTATAACAAACGATTGCCGTGGGGAAATCCTCACGATTTCTGCCTCGGAAATATTCAAGACATTTTTTATAACCGTCTTCGAGATGCGCGCCTGTCGAAATGATCATGTCGCTGCTGAATGCGAAATGACTTTCGCTGAATGCCCGGCGGAAACCATCTATTCTTTCAAATGTATGGGAAGCATGATTTGGACCGGCAAAATGAATAATTTTCGAATGACCATTATCCATCAGATACTTCATGGATTCTTTCATCGCTTTAATATTATCGATGCTGACCACATTCGCCTGGATGCCTTTGACATTTTCCAGAAGTACGAAAGGAAAGTTGATCATTCTCAATCTGAAGAGATGCTCGATTTCTGTTGTTCCCTCCAAAACAGGTGCAATGATAGCTCCCTTAATATCTTTTCCTGAAAAGCCATGAGTAATCTTTTCTTCGTATGTATGATCGCCCTCTGAGCTTGCAATCACAACTAAATAACCTTTGCTTTTTGCATATTCCATCACACTCAAAGCAATCGCTGTATAAAATGGATTGTCTAATTCGCGAACGAGTAATCCGATGCTGTCAGAGTATGCATCCGCATTTTTTAAATTCCTAGCACTCCCATGAGGACGATAATTCAACTCTTTCATTGTGCTCAGAACAATTTTTCTAGTCTCTGGTTTGACAGTGTTCTTTTCATTGAGCACAGCAGACACGGTACCTATTGAGACTTCGGCTCGTTTAGCAACATCACCGATGGTCACTTTTTTCACTTCTATTCTCCACAATATGAGTGTTTGGCTTACAAGAAAAAAAAACAACTTGACTTTCTATAAAAACTATTTATATTGCATTGAAACAATTCAATCTATTTTCAAACGATTCAATTTAGTTCAAATATTTTCTAATGTCAAGAAATCAAAATAGGGATTTTAGATTCATTACCATAAAACAGAGGTCTGTTAGTAAAATTACAAGCAGAAACGTACAGATTAATAAATTCAGCATTCAACGAAAGAGGATTTCTCACCCTATTTAATTCTCATATAAATAGCGTTGTGTCTGTTGTTACATTTTTAAAACTATTCACCGACAGTAGACGAAGTTGTATTTGAGAGTAAGGTTTTTTTCCCCTATTATTGCAAACGTTTGCAGATATTTTTAAATTTTCCTAAAAGATATAGAGTTGCACTTGTAATTGCCGTGGTCAAGTGACTCAAGTAAGTTGTAGATGTAACAAGTTATGATTTCTTCTTATTTGAAAGTTCCGTTGTAACAGAAGAACAATATTAAGGATCTCTTGGTGTTCACAAAAAGGTTGCTGGATATAAAAAATTGAATTCCTATAAATCTTATACATTCAACTGCTTATTTACATCTTATATACGGCTGTCGCTTTCTGTCGATGGTGGTTCATTCAAATTTGAAGGAGTAAAAATATGAATCAACTGAAGAGATCTATTTTCTTAATGTTGACATTGGTCATTGTGACTGTCTCGCAACTATGGTCAGGGACAACGGGAAAGGTAGCCGGTACTCTGACCGATAAGTCGAGCGGCGAACCGCTCATTGGCGCCAATATCAGTGTTATGGGAACATCACTTGGCACAGTATCGGATATCAACGGTCAGTATACTATCCTTTTTATTCCGCCAGGGACTTATAATGTCCAAATAAGTTTTATCGGATATAAAAAAATCCTCATTGATAATGTCAGAGTGTTCATCGATCAGACTGCGCGAGTGGATGTTGTTCTTGAACAACAAGCGATCGAGGTGGGCGAGACAGTCGTCATAGCAGAAAGAAATACTATTAAGCCAGACGTTGCCACCAGTGTAGTTGCTGTTTCTGCAGAGGATATTAAAACTATCCCTGTTACCAACGTGACGGATATAATGGGGATGCAGGCGGGAATTAACGACAATAAAATTCGTGGAGTTGGTCTAGATCAGGCATTATTCATGGTGGATGGTGTCACAATGAGGGATCCACGAAATAATCAGGCCATCACCAAAGTGGCGTTGAGCACTATACGGGAAGTTTCCGTAGAACGCGGCGGCTTCAACGCAGAATACGGTCAGGTTCAATCTGGTATCGTCAACGTCGTCACGAATGAAGGGAAAGAAAAAGGTTACTCGGGAAGCTTCAATGTAAGAATGACACCACCGGCGCCGAAATATTTTCGAGGCGCGAACATGCCGGATGTCAATGATCCAACCTCCTATTGGTTACGACCCTACCTTGACCCTGCTGTATGTTGGACAGGCACAACCAACGGTGCATGGGATACATACACCCAATCACAATATCTTATCTTTGAGGGATGGAACGCAGTCTCAAAACGGTTGTGTACGGACAATGACCCAACCAACGATCTGACGCCGGCTGGAGCGCAGCGTGTCTTTGAATATGAAACGAGAAAACAACAAATCAACGATCAACCGGATTATGAGATTGACGGCGGTTTCGGTGGACCTGTTCCTTTTATTTCTGAACAGCTTGGGAATCTCCGCTTTTTTGCCTCTTACCGTGGGCAAAAAGATGTCCTGCTCTTTCCGTCGACAAGACCGGATTACAAAGATTATGATGCTAGGCTGATAATGACTTCCGATATTAGTAAGTCGATGAAACTGCATATTTCCGGTTTGTCAGGCAATATCAGCACTATGGCGGCCAACATTTTCAATGCGGGAACTACTTATCCTCAGTATCCAAGTGATTTCGCAGGTGTTGCATACGGCGCCGGAGGGTATGCGTTGCTAAACATGTTTAGTGATTGGACTTACAGTTTGACCGATATCAGTCACAATTCGTTGTCGGCAAAGCTTACTGATATGCTGAGTAAAGATACGTACTACGAAGTTTCCGCGGATTACTTCAAACGCCATTACAATACGCGTCCTTCAGCATTTCGAGACACCTCGCAAAAGTTTGAGGTTATTCCCGGCTATTTTGAAACTTCTGTACCGTACGGTGTTTTCTATGGGTTAGATGGGTTCATAGGTGGGCTCAATGATGGTAATCAGGAAGCATTGGCGAGGGATCAATCCACCGTAAGTTCGACCACCGTAAAAGCCGATCTATCAAGCCAGATCAACTTCAGCAATCTGGTAAAAACCGGAATAGAATTCGTTTACAATGATCTTGACCTGAACTACGGTTGGATTAAAATGCAGAGCGGAGGTCTTCAGTACAGCCACGAAACGATTATGCATAATTATCCAATTAGGGCTGCTGCATATATTCAGGACAAATTAGAGACTAAAGGATTTATCTTAAACGCGGGATTGCGCTTAGACTACAGCAACTCCCAAACGGATTGGTGGACTCTCGATCCTTACAATCCATATTTCTACTCAGGCAAATATAGCGATACAATCGCACTTGCTAAGACAGCATCGCAAGGCCAATGGCAGCTTAGGNNAACTCCAAATTATACTTCAATTATGGATACTTCAAACAAATGCCACAGTACGAAACCGCCTATCGTTTCGATCGGGATGATAATAATTCGTTAGTGCGTTTTGGCGATCCGAATTTGATTCTTGCCAGAACTATCTCATACGAATTGGGATACGATCACCAGTTGTTTGATGGTCAATTGCTAGTTCAACTATCGGCATTTTACCGCGACATCAGTGATCAGCAGAACACAACGACCTATACACCCGTCAATGGGTCGCCTTATACCGTAACAACCAGCTCTAGTTATTCAGATATTCGCGGGTTTGAATTCACTCTACGCAAATCGACAGGACGTTGGTTCAATGGTTTTTTAAATTACACTTATCAGGCAACGTCGAGCGGCAACTTCGGCGAAAACTATCTGTTCGAGGATCCTAAAAGACAGGCGGATTATGATGAGAACACAGTCAATACTTATCAGACTCGTTCCATTCCAGCGCCGTTCGCTAGAGCCAATCTCAATTTTTCTACACCTCGAGATTTTGGACCTTGGCTAGGGCCCAATATTTTAGGCGACATTATGGTAAACCTATTGCTGAGGTGGAATCAAGGCGGATGGACTTCTTATAATCCGAATAATGCCGGTACTCTCAATTACGCGAACAATGCCAGCAACAAAATCCAGAACAACGTACAGTATGTGGATTATTTTGATGCAACACTTCGTGTGAGCAAATCCATTACGATCAAACATGTTACTATTCAATTGTTTGCTGATATATCCAATCTCTTTAACACTATGCGTCTGAACAACACCGGTGATCTGAATTACCGGGCTTCCCTGCATTTGCCGCAGAGTGATGCGTACAACAATATTCCTGGTACCGATAAATTCGGGGATTACCGCAACCCGAACGTGGAATGGCAGCCCGAGGAAAATGGTGTTAATCTTAATGGAGTTCCTTCTAGTACCCGTGCAATCTATTATGACGGAAACACAAAAACATATTGGCAATATACCAATGACGCGAGTATTCCAAACATCAGGGACCGTTGGTCGCAGGTCGATCAAAAGAGAATCAATCAGATCAACAGTGACAAGGCGTACATCGACATGCCGAACCCCTCTACGTATTGGTTTTTGAATCCTCGAAATATAACGTACGGCCTTAACTTTTCTTTTGATATAGACTAACAATCGACAACCAACAAAAAGAATGGAAATTTACGATGAACAATAAGAACATAAAAATTCGACTTGTGTTGCTGGCGATTGGTTTTGTGCTTATTGCTGGCGGCTTGCAACATGCATTAGCACAGGATTTCAGGTGGATCCGTGTAGGTCAAGCGCAGTCTTTTTTCATGGATTACGGCAGCGAATGTGAACTTGTTCCTTTCACAGCAAATGATTTTTTAACGTGGCCTGCGCAGTACGGTGACAACCAGTATTGCACGCGTGCAAAAGGACTATGGATTGGCACCAGGAATTTCGACGATCCGGTAGAGAAAAAGAATAAAAGCTATAAAGTTATTGGCTCTGGACCCAGATACGACCCGGTTAACCAACCTCTCATGATCTTTTCGCAGAGCATCAAGCTGATAGGCCGTGAAAAACCTCCTACTGTATACGTAGACAAAGCGAATGGTACATCTAACTCGTTGTACGACGTTTTGGATGAAGAGGATCCCAGCCTGCCGTGTGACAGAATGGTCGTTATTAAGTATAACACCTCTATGGGTGTTTCAGTAACAAAAAAAGTTCTTGCTTTCACCCAGCAAAACCATGACAACTACTTTATTCATGACTATGTTTTTAAAAACACGGGCATCTATGACGCCGCGGGTGACACGAAACAACAAACTCTTACTAATTTCATGGTTTTTTACAATTATCGGTATGCATTCTCTGGAGTCACTTCCATTGGATCCACCTCGGCATGGGGCGATTTTGGTTCAGAGTGGGGTTCAAGTACAGAAACCGACGATTTTGGTCCGCCGTACAGGGCACGTCCTGATAGTCTGAGAGGCTTTTACGCGTTTTATGGTCCCTTAAAAGGAAGTTACGGTACTCGTAATCCTGTCTCAGTAACTTTAGGATATGATTATGACTGGGGCTGCCCAAATCAAAATGGAGGTGGACTGAACTTGAATGGACTTCTAGGGTCGGCTAGATACGCAGGCTGTGTTACGCTGCTTGCCTCTCAAGGTCCGGGAAATTTGTTCAATGTCGATGATTACAATGAACCATCAACGGTCAATTATTTTAGTGCCGATGGAGCCACCACTCAAACACCAACGAGCCAGTATGATGAAAGTGCAATGGGGCTTCGATGGGCACAGATGACGGAAGGACACCTCCCGCAGTCTTTGTGGCAAGCCGTGGGAGATGAGCGATTTTACGCAGATTGGCTAAATACTGATCCTCTTCATCCTTCAGCTGGGGAAATGGGGCAAGGTTACGGTCCGTATATTTTGGCACCCGGAGACAGTATCCACATCGTATTTGCAGAAGGTTCCAGCGGTATAAGTTGGGAAAAATGTCGTGAGGTTGGCGCCAATTGGTACGCGTATTATACAAATACGGGTACGCCAACACTTAAAAAGCCCGACGGTTCTGCAACAACCAATTACAGCGATTACACAAAAGCATGGGTTCGATCCGGGATAGATTCTATCATACAGACTTATAAAAACGCCCGCTCGAATTATAGGTCTGGGTATAATATTCCCAAGGCACCCCCTGCACCGTCTCAGTTTACTGTAACATCAGGAGGTGACAAGATTGAATTGGAGTGGACCGATAATGCCAAAAGCTGGCCCCACTTTAACGGGTATGTGATTTACCGGGCCTCGGGACTCGTTAAGGATTATCGGGCTGTCTACGATAAAGTCTTTGAATGTAATGCCTCAAATGCCCCAACTAATAATATATGGGATGATACTTCGGCTGTGCGCGGATTCAATTATTATTATTACATTCAATCTAAGGACGACGGCACGCAGAACGATCTTCATCCTGGCGTCCCTCTTTATAGCAGCCTGTTCTTGACAATGACAACGGTGTCTGCTAATCTATTGAGGCCGAGTGGTAATTTATTGGGCGAGGTGCGTGTAGTCCCGAATCCATACGATATCCGATCTCGGAAATGGCAGTTCGGTGAAACAGGACCCTACGACAGGATTATGTTTTATGGTATTCCGCCGAAGTGTAGACTGAAAATTTTTTCTGAAGACGGTGCATTGATATGGGAAGTGCTGCACACCAACGGATCGGGTGATGAAGCTTGGGATTCCAAGACCTCTTCAAACCAAATTGTCGTCAGCGGTATTTATATACTGTATGTGGAGGTGACTGAAGATATGTATGCGACGGAAGATAAAGTTGCGAGATATGACATTACTGACGAAAATTTAAAAAAGATATATTCTCAAGGTCAAACAATGTTCCAAAAAGGCGATAAGATTTTCTCTACAGGCCAATCTACTTTCCGCAAGTTTGTCGTGATCAGGTAAGGAGTCGATCAATGAAAAAGAAAACAACTATAATAATCGTTGGTATTTTGATGGGAATCCTGTTTTTTACCAGCGGGAATGCCCAAGATCAAAAATTAGCACAAACCAGTTTTAAATTTTTAAGTGTGGTATCAGACGCACGTGCCGCTGCAATGGCAGAGGCGATGACTAGTCTGCAGATCGGTTCGAGCGCGTTGTTTTTCAACCCTGCGGGGATGTCTGAGATGGATAATTTTATCGATATAGCGGCCAGCAATAACCAATGGATAGCCGATATTAAGCACTACACAGTTAGTATGGCTGTCAATCCAGCAAAAGGCAATTATGGGGTGCTGGGTTTTAGTTTACAGTATGTGGATTATGGAAACTTTATCGGTACGCGCGTGAGTTCAGATCCTCTTAATCCCAAAGGGTATGATGATGTCGGCATATTCAAATTGTATGCATTAGCATTGGGTGTCGGGTATGCCAAAAGTATCACTGACCAATTTAGTGTCGGAGGGCAGATACGGTGGGCGAAACAAGATCTGGGACAGAGTGTCATTCCGAACCAGTTCCAACAAGTTCCGATTTATGCTCCGAATGATACTGCCCACACAAGTATTATTGGTTATGCAGATTCGGCGGTTACTACGACTAATAAATTGACACCCTTGGTCTTTGATTTCGGGACTCAATTTAAAACCGGTATTAAAAGCCTTACGTTTGGGATGTCCGTGAGAAATTTTTCCAAAGAAGTTCAATATGTCTATGAACAATTTCAGCTCCCATTGGTGTTCACACTTGGGATATCAATGAATCTTATGGATCTGATCGGGGAAGTCCCGTTGAATCAGTCGTTGTATATGAGCGTCGATGCGAGTCATTACCGGGATCATCCTGAACAGCTAAAAATAGGAGTGGAATACAAGGTGATGAATATGCTTGCCTTGCGTGGCGGGTATATTACGAATAGTGATGAAAGTAACGGGTTATCATTCGGAGTCGGTGTCACCCAATTTGGCTTTGCTTTTGATTACTCATATACACCATATGGAATCTTTAACAACATTCAACGAATGACTGCCCGTTTTTCATATTGAAATGATGGAGGAATAAAATTATGAAAGTCCGACTTTTTATTATTGCACTTTTTATGATTGTGTCGTTAACAACAATTGACCTTGGGTGTAAATATGATGTCGCAGAACCACAATGGGGGAGTCCGCCATCGACAACAGTAGAGGCTACGATCACATCGATCGTTCCCTCTCATGCGACTCCGGGATATAATTATATTACGATTAATGGATCAAATTTCACCGGCGCAGCAGATACCAGTATAATTCTTATTTCAAATACAAATAATAGAGATACGATCGTCTATCAGGGTGTCTTTTTCGATAATGTGCCTGCAGAAATTGTTGAGTCTTCTCCGACTATGATTAAAGTCCGAAGACCCAATGTAGCTTCCGATACTTCCGTTGTTAAAGTGGTACCCAACAAAGCGCTTCTTCCGGCAAAAATGAGTCCATACGCCATTGATCTTGTATCTTCTCCATACGGTGCCTTTATTGACAACGTACAATTTTCAGTTGCCGTTATGGATAGCTTAGAAAATCTCTATCTAGTAGCAACTGCAACTCGATTAACTACCAAAGTTACACCAGATGGTCAAAAATCGGTATTTGCAACTCCGGCTAGTCAAGTGCCGACCGATGGAAGAATTGGTCCTGATGGTAATCTCTATTTGCTAAACAAAACCAGGAAGATCGATGTGGTTAACCTCCAAACCGGATCTGTAACGCTAATGCCTTTGCCTACAACGGGTAACAATCTTCCATCTGGAAAGGTGGTCGGTTTTGGTGATTTTGATGCTAGCGGATATTTCTATACCGGGGGAGTAAGAACTGGAATTGTAGTAATACCTCCAAATCTTATAGTACCAACGGCAACTTTATACACTGCAGATAATATTATGGGAATACGCGTATTTAACGGGTATCTCTATGTATTAGTAAAGGCAGCTAGTGGATCGCCTTCGCTTGCTATTAACCGTCATCAGATTGGGGCAAATGGTACTCTGGGTGCACAAGAAATTTGGCTCAATTTAGATAATACCATAGCAGCCTCTCCAACTATATCCATAAAATCGATGGCATTTTCTGCCAATGGTACTCTTTATCTTTGCAATAATGTATCGGGCTCGACCTCAACGACGACAAACCCTAACTCGATAAATCCTGTTTTTATTGTCGATCCAACTACAAAAAATGTCGATTATTTATATAAGGGCATTATTCCAGCGTATGGCAGTCAATTTTGTGTCCATTCAACAGGTTTGGTAACATATCTCTATATAATAACAGGTGATGGAACTTCTACGCAGAAATATAATGTTTACCAGGTAAATTTGGGTTCTTAAATCTATTTATTCAAGGAATAGATTATTGCAAAGACGTAGTGTTTTAATTACATGTGTATGTAAGAGGATCCGAAGACGATTAGATACGCAATGAGGTCGTCATTTTTTAAAACAGTTTTATTAAAAAAAATGCAAAGTGGATATTTTTTACAGATTTGTTGTTTGAGTCTTTTTGATACAATTCCTCTCATAGGTCAGAGTAGTAAAAATTTTACTGAGTACGAACCGAGAATCAAAAAATAGCAAAGAAAATGATTCTTCTTAAATAAATGCCCGGAAGATTTATTCATACCTGAAGAGAAAATCGATAAGAATACATCGAGTAGTATTTTTAGAAAAAGCCACACATAATGATTTTTAATAAGAAAGGAGGATACGAATATATCACCACACAGATTTAATTATTCGTTCACTCAAAACCAAAATTTATTCCAGAGTTGAGAAAGGAGGAAAAGTTTAAAAGAGAAGACAAATTTGTAGTAAGGAATTAGTCGATTTTCAGAGAAGGAATTCATTAACAAGGAATAAGGAGTTATACCATGCGTATTAAAATGCTTTTTGCAGTATTATCTCTTTTACTACTGATGACATCGCTCGGCATGTCTCAGTATTTTGCGAGAGAATCATTTAATTATCCACAAGGCGACAGTCTTACTCAGGTTACGGGGCTGGCGATAAATGGATTTGCCGGATCCTGGACTTATGACAATGGAACTGATAGTCTGTGTTTCATTGGGAAGGCTCCTCTGGTTTATAGTAATCTCAACTATACTATTGCTAATATCGGCAATCATCTTACATTTTCGTGTCCGGGTAACTGGGTAGCTGCACGCTACCAGCGTCAATTAGATAAGACTTGGCCAAACACAGCAGGAAAAGTATATTGGACAAGTTTAATAATGGATGTAGAAGATGCACATGGAGTTCCGAGCAGTAATACCTATTATTGCTTCAAATTGTTCTCTGGCAGTAGCGAACTTTTAGGTATAGGTAAATCAGGTGGCGGAACAACGTATTCTGCCGGCAGCGGCTGGGCGGGCGGCTCAGGCCCTGATGTGTCTACAACAAATTGTTTAGGCGGTCCTGTTTGGCTCGTCACAGCAACATATATGACAGGTGGCGCATCATGCCGGACATTTATGTGGATTAATCCGGATCCTACTGCAACGTCGCTTGATACGAACGTAGCAGATGTAAAACGACCGTCTGGTATGCCCAACGGGTTTGATAATGTTAGAGTAGAATGTGGCGGTAATGATACTGTAAATGTAAATTTTGATGAAATCCGTTTAGGTGACTCGTGGGCATCGGTTTCTGCGGCGCCATATTATGCAATAGAATCATTTAATTATGCCAAAGGTGCTTCTATCGATACTCTTATGGGCGGTGCACAAGATGGATGGGCTGGCAGTTGGTATAAGATAGTCTCGAGCAAGGCCAATTCAGCGGTTGTTGCCGATACCGGGTTGCCCTACAGCGATCTCAATTATTCTGTTTCCAACGTAGGCAGACATCTTGAAGCTATACCGGATACAGCAGCAATCGAACTTCGCTATGGCCGCAATCTGGCTCAGGCCTGGCCAAACGATTCCGGAAAAGTATATTGGATGAGTGTACTCATGGATGTAAAACAAGCTACAGATAATTCTACGTGGCTGGGTGTCAAGTTATTTAATGGTGCCAGCGGCGAATTATGCATGTTGGGCAAAGGACATGGACTGGATAAATATACTTGTGGCGGCGGATGGCACGGCGGCCCGGGTAACGAAGTGTCCACAACTGCGTGGACCGTGGGACCGGTCTGGCTTGTAGGAAAAATAGTCATGAAGGGGACAGCAGTAGGTGCATCCATGGACACAGTCTGGATGTGGATTAGTCCAGATCCTACGGCAGGTGAACCCGCTATAAGTGATATGGCTGCTTATACAGCCTTTAAGTTTACGGACGGGTTTAATGTTGTCCGTGTTGAATTTGGCGGAACCGTTGGAACGGGTCTCAGAGCGAGCTTTGATGAAATTCGGCTGGGAACTTCCTGGGGCGATGTTTCTTCATCCCTGGGAACGACAGGAGTAGCTCAAAGGACGAATAATCTTCCAGCGCAATTTGCGTTGGCACAAAACTATCCGAACCCCTTCAATCCGAGTACCAGCATTATTTATTCTATCAAAAACTCTGGGAAAGTTAGCCTGAGTGTATATAATCTCTTAGGTCAAAAAGTTGCGGTTCTGGTCGACGGCGTTCAGAATGCCGGTTCACATAATATTGTCTTCTCTGGAAATAATCTCTCGAGCGGTATTTACTTCTATAGGTTAGAAAGTGCCAGTCAAGTGATTACAAAGAAGATGTTGTTGATGAAGTGATGAAACAAATATCGTAGTTGGTTAAAAAACCAACGGATATATCTAAGCCGGGTGATTGAAATATCATCCGGCTTTTTTATTTTGCCTGCGGGATTTTATTGTGCACACATTGGATAGAAGAGTATTTGAATTTGTCTTCTAAAGAATGGAGAAAGTTATTTATGAGGCTTGTGTTTACGGTGCAGGTCGAGCTTGTTGAAACAACTTGACGCGTGCGAGTAATTCCTTTGCAGGTTTGTAAGCCGGATATTGGTTTATCGTCCGTTCAAGAATGAGAATTGCTGGTTCTGGCTTTTGAGCTATCAAGTATGCTAGTGCAAGCATATAAGAATTTTCGGCAACAACGGCAGGATCAACGGGAAATTTTATCGACTCTTCATAATATTGTATTGCTTTTTCTGCCATTCCTCTATTCATATAGATATCCCCAAGGCCTCGATACGCAACACTGGTTTGCTGGACATATAATGAAGCAAGAAGAATATTCTCTGCGTTAAAGAATAACTTATGGCTGAAATAAAGCTGTGCACATAGGAGATAGTTAGTCACATCGAGCGGGAATTGATTGATAATTGTTTCATATTCTTTACCGGCATTGATAAAATCATTATGGAGAATATAGTAATCGGCAGCACTTCTGTGAGCGGTTATCCAGCCAATCTGATTACGCGCAGCTTGCTCTCCAATGAACCGTAGTGTATCTTTTTCTTCAATAGGTGCAACGGTTGAAGATTGGTTTTTAAATGGCCAGCCGGAGATGAGAAATTCAGTTTTTCGGGCGGCAAGAAATTCATCTATATAAGTCAGAGGTCGATGTTCCCATAGGAAATCATCAGATATCGTGTCACGTTTTGCCCATTCTCGGGTCGAGGCTATTAATCCGCATTCTTGCATCATCCTCGCGTACTCTTTTGCAATGAAAAAATGTCCCCATGCATTGGGATGGAGATGCTCAATGATGAGATTGTATCCGATAAGAGAATCTTGTGAATGCGACTTAAAGACCTTTTCAATATCAGCTATGAAACAATGCTTATGATCTCCCATAGAGCGAATAAAATTGTTAAATTTACTGTCTGTTCGGAAACGAAGTTCATCGTAATCTCGCGCAAGAATATATTCTAGCAATGCCTCATTTCCTTTCCCTTTTCTATCAAGGCATTGAGCAAGTCGATAATGAGCATCAGCATACAGAGTATCCAAAGTAACCGCCAAGCGAAAGGAAATAAGAGCGGAATCAATCAAGTTCTTTGATTGGAGTTCTACGCCTCTTGTGTACAATTGTTGGAACTGTTTTTTTTGCCGTTCCGAGATATCAGGTGAATTATTGGAAATAAAAGGGGACTGGTTCCGAAGGTTTGAAACCTGTGTGCTGAGGAAAAGAGGGATATGCCGACTTTGGCAGAGTTCGGAGAGATCTTTAAGATTTTGCTGGAATATAGTGAGCCCGTGATTATAAGTATCACTTCCCATACGGACATTTTTACCACGGGATACCTGTTCCATGATGGTAGTACGATTCGAATAGTCAATAGGAGGCCTACCAAATAAAGTAAACAGTTCAGAAATTATATTCTTGGTAAGCTGAAATGTCCGGAGGTGCACCATCTGAAGGTACAAGATCGTCATCCATCGTGCAGGAGCTACACGATCATTGGATGCCACACCAAGTGCACCATAGAATTCATTGTGGCCGTCATACACAATAAACAGATCGGGGTCGTACTGTATCAATTCTTTGCTCAGATCAAGAACGGTGTAGCTGTTTGTGGCAGTCATTCCCACATTGATAATCTCTATGGAACGATCATGGAAGAGAATATTCAAACGGTCGCGCAAAAACGAGGAAAAGGCACCATTATACCAGTAAGGATATCCAACGGTTGTCGAGCCGCCAAGGCAAAAAATTCTGAAAGTACCAGGTGGTTTGGAAACAAGAAAATATTCCGGTGATGGTCCAGGGTTGAAATTAATTCGACTGAAATATCGGTTCTTGACAGATGGATTTAAGGTGTAATATGATTTTCCGTTGACAATCTCGGTTGTGAAAAGAGAAAGGTCAGGGCCATAGTGAAAAATCCGTAAAGAGAATTCTAGGAGTGAAAAGAAAAGAACTGGAATCAACAGTAAGATGACGATAAAGATACGCCTTCGCTGTGGAGTGAGGCTTTGGGGCTGATTGCGGCGAACTTGCTGTTTCAACTTAATCTCCAATGTGAGATGAACTTACTTCTTTCGCCTTATTATGATAGGCTCTAAATTCTTGAGAAAGATACTTCATATTAAGAATAAATCAAAATTAGCTATTGATAGCGAATGATCCTGACGAAAGCATTCATCTCTCTTATGCTCATTGTTATCGTTTGTCCCATTCCAGAAGTTCTTTCTCTTTTGAGAACTTCCAACATGCGTAAACCTGACATTTCTGTTGGACGCAAACCCTGACATTTTTAATGAGCTATTACAGTAGTCAAAAATTGCATGCACAGACTTTTCAATATAATTCGGTGTATATTTAAAAAGATAAATCTATGAATAAGACATCATCAAAGTGTACGGCTCTTATAGCCATAACAATTAGTTTATGTGTAGCCATGAATATTGCTGAAGCTTCAATCGTGGCTTATGCAAAAGGGCAGGATGGAATTACGTGTACCTTGGATAAGGGTTTTATGAAGATCCAAATCTATAAAGACGACATTATTGAAGTACAGTACACAATATTGGAAGCATTCCCTTCAAAAACGTCATTGGTAGTAACGAATTCGTGGATAACTCAACCTCAGTTTCAAGTTACTGAAAGCTCGACTGAGATTATTATTTCAACCGACAAATTAAAAATAAAATTGAACAAGTCGACCAATTCGATCCGTTATACTGAGCTAAATGACGCTCTAATTCTTGCCGAGGATGATTCTGTAGGAAAGAAGATGACGGCAGCGATCATTGCCGGCATCGATACATACAATTGTGAAACACTTTATCAATCACCTGCGGATGAAGCTTTGTTTGGATTAGGCTGTCACCCGACAGATGCCGGATCTATGAATTATAAAGGCCGTAATCAGGATATGGCTATACAGTATATGACTGGTGCAATTCCGGTTTTACTATCCAACAAAGGGTATGGACTGATGTGGGACAACTACTCGGCATCGAATTTTTATGGTGCTGAGGCAGGTAATACTAAATACAAATATGTATCAGAGAGCGGTACGATGGTGGATTATTATTTTTTCTATGGTCCGGAATTTGACCATATCATCGCACTGTATCGTGAAGCCACAGGTCAGGCGCCGATGTTTCCCAAATGGAGTTTTGGATTATTTCAATCACAGGATAGGTATCAGAGTCAGGCCGAAGTGTTATCCGTCAAAGACAATTACCGAAACAATCACATCCCTGTTGATTGTATCGTTCAGGATTGGTATTACTGGGAACCCGATGTAATCGGTTCGCACGTGATGAACCCTACACGATATCCCAATCCCAAAGCAATGGTGGATTCGTTACATAAAGCAAATATTCATGCGATGATTTCGATTTGGCCGGTTTTCGCAAGTGGAACAAATAATTTTAATGAGTTGAAGAACGCAGGGGGATTGACTGATATTACCTGGCAGGATGTGATGACACATAATTATGATACATACTATGATGCTCATAATTCCAGCGCACGAGATATATATTGGAGACAGGTGAATAATAGTCTTATTACTCCTTATGGATGGGATGCATGGTGGGTAGATCAGTGCGAACCGGACAACGGCGGACTTCTGGATGCACGCAGAAAAAGTACTTTTGCACTTGGCAAAGGAATCGATTATTTCAATACCTATTCTTTAACACATACTATCGGTCTTTATAAAAACTGGAGAACTGATATCCCAGGGAAGCGGGCATTTTTCCTTGTGCGTCAGGCATTTGCCGGACAGCAGCGAAACGCTGCAACCCTCTGGTCTTCCGATATTACGTGTACCTTCGGTTCTTATAAAATTCAAGTGCCGCAGGCGATTAATGCTTGTGTCTCTGGGATTCCATACTGGACGTCAGATATTGGAGGGTACCATTTAAACTGGACATCTCCCGATTGGTCCACGGCTGCGAACAGAGAACTGTTTACTCGTTGGTTCCAATTCGGCACCTTCTGTCCGATATTTAGAATCCATGGAAAAGGCGAGCGTGCATTGTTTTCTAATAACTGGGATGCAAATACAAAATCAATTTTACTAAATTACGATAACCTGCGGTACCGACTATTACCTTATATCTATTCCCTCGCGTGGAAGGTGACTAACGAAGCGTACACGGTCATGCGTGCGCTTGCATTCGATTTCAGAACGGATGCAGCAATAAATGACATTCAGGATCAGTACATGTTTGGTCCGGCATTTCTCGTGAATCCAGTGACCGCCTCTGTAAAAACACGAAAAGTTTATCTCCCGAAATCAACGATCTGGTATGACTTCTGGACAGGCGAAACCCTTGCGGGCGGCCAGACTATTGATGCACTGGCACCTCTTGAGACGATACCGCTTTACGTCAAAGCAGGTTCGATTGTGCTCATGGGTCCATTCCTTCAGTATGCCACAGAAAAACCTGCGGATACACTCGAACTGCGAATTTATCCTGGTGCGGATGGACAATTCACATTATATGAAGACGAAAACGACAACTACAATTATGAACAAGGACAATATTCAGTTATCCCAATTACTTATCATGATTCTTCAAAACAGCTGACCATCGGAACCAGACAGGGGACATTTACCGCTATGTCTCAAAATAAGATTTTCAATATCGTTTGGGTCGATACTGGAAAGGGTATTGGTATAAATAGCCCCAGTAAGTTCGATACGGTTGTTCACTACAATGGTTCTGACATTGGGATTACCTCGGTTCCAGTCTTTTCTTCAGTCCCGAATCAAACTAATTTGCAGCAGAATTATCCTAATCCATTTAACGCATCCACAAAGATTTCTTTTTCCATACAACGGACCAATCATGTATCCTTGAAGATTTATGATCTCCTCGGCAGAGAAGTTGCCGTCATTGTTAACCAGCAGAAAGATCCCGGTTCCTATACTGTCGAATGGAACGCAGCAAACTTTTCTAGCGGTGTATACTTATATCGAATTCAAGCGGGAGATTTTGTTAAAACAAAAACGCTCATTTTGCTGAAGTAATGAACACTGCAATAAGCAATCGCAAGCGCAAAAACACGCTCATCGCGAGGATATTCATATCGTGGGATTGTTTAGCGGTTTCGCATGGATTCAAATTCAAGCTGTTCCATCGATGTTCACACCCCTAGAGTTATTTCCAGTGTGTGTAAATAGAAATAGAACAATATTTCTTGAGCCATATTTATTTAATCAACGCCATCTGCTTTGTCTTTATGAACCTATCAGCCTGCAGCTTATAGAAATACACTCCGCTTGATAGGTTCGATGCATTAAAAGAAATTTCGTAATTACCTGCAGCTTTTTTCTCATTGTTAAGAAGAGTTGCTACTTCGCGTCCCATAAGATCGTACACTTTCAATGTTACGTTGCTTATTTGCGGCAGCGAATAAGAGATCATAGTCTGTGGGTTAAACGGATTTGGATAATTTTGATTGAGAGAAAATTGATGAGGGATTTGTTCTGTTTCATTAACTCCCGTTGATTTCCTGGGTGTTGTAAATTTATTTTTCGTAGTTATGACCGTATCAATTCCATCCGTCGCTTTAACTTCCCAGTAATATATCGTATAGTATTGCAGACAATTGGTTCCATCAAAATATAAAGAGGTACTATCTAATTGAGCAATTGTCGTATCTATATTAGGGCCATAAAGATGCAAAATATACTCAAGCGGATCTGAATTAGGATCAAGAGATGCGTTCCATGAAAATGGTATGCCCAGTGAGACCGGTGAGCTTATGTATTTATTATTAGGTGGATACACTACAGCAAATGGCGCAGGAGGATAATTTTCGTCAAGGCTGTTTCCGGTTGTGACATCAGCAGAATATGATTTAGTTGTAAGCCCTTGTCCGTTGCGCCAGATTTCAAATCCCGCTTCCATATTGGCAAGATACCATTCTGTCTTCAAGTATCCTCTGGTTAACGCATCGTGCAGGAAATCTTTAAGATCTAAACTTACACTATCGACAGGGCTGGTAATCTTATAAGCGATATAATTCCATGAGGGAGAGCCCATCAAGTAAAAATAGACATCCCAAGTATGGCCGCCAATATTCACCGTTGCAACTTTTCCGCCGGCGGGTCCCGCACCTCCACCGTAGTTGATCCAAATCATTAATTCGCCCACATAACTTGTACTTGCCGGTACATCATCGATCCAGCATTCGAAAGCTGCGTCCCATGTTCCAGCAACTCCCGTTGTGTCGATAGACCAACTGAAAGGAGCGGTGCCAATTTCTTTAAGCATTTTTGGCATGGGATTATTTTTCGTGGTTGCGTTACCCCAATGGCTTCCTTTCCAAATGAAAGGATAAGCCGCCACACTGGCACTGTTATGTGCAGAGAGAATTACTTTGAAATATGTTGAGCTTGTATCCACAGCCAACGTTTGCGCAGTTGTCGCTCCCCAAACATTATTGGCTACTTCGTATTCTCCGCCCATGACGGATGTCGATCCAGTTGTTTCGATGATTTGAGCATTCACGCTCATCGTGAACAATAAGATCATTAAATAAATGAAGAATGCCTTTTTCATACGCATTTTCCTTCTTGTTGAATGATGAACTTTTGTATAATTTATTTCGATCAATATTATTTTGATTCAATCACAATTGTCGATTCTGTCAAACCGTCAGCTGCAGCTTTGAAAGTAATCCTACCGGCTTTTTCATTTGACTGAATCACGGCAAGGCAAAGGCCATGGAATGCTTTCCGCTCGTTTGCTTTGAAAGATTCCATGCTTGTCTGGAGGCCATTGTCAACGCCGACGATCTTTCCTTCACCAGAAATATCGAAGTGAATCAAATTATCTGCAAGCGGCACGAAATTTCCCTGCGCATCTAAAACTTTGACCGTGACAAAAGAAAGATCTTTTCCATCGGCCGTAATGATATTTCTATCGGCTTCAAGAACTATTTTTGCCGGTGTTCCGGCTGTCTTGATCTCCTGAGTGAGAATTTCTTTCCCTCCAGTGCTGCCGATGGCTTTCAAGGTGCCCGGTGTGTAAGGCAGCCGCCACATAAGATGAAGATCATCGCCAATCTTTTTCTTGGCTCCAAGTGATTTCCCGTTCAGCATTAATTCAACTTCTTCGCAATTTGTGTATGCCCATATATCCACAGTGTCGCCTTGTTTCCAATTCCAATGTGGGAAAACATGCAAAACCGGTTTGTGCGTCCATTCACTTTGATACAAATAATATGCATCTTTCGGGAAACCGGCCAAGTCTACGATTCCGAAATAAGAACTGCGTGCAGGCCAACCGTATGGAGTAGGTTCTCCAAGATAGTCGAAACCAGTCCAGATATATTGTCCGGAAATGAAGTCATATTTCTTTATCAGCTTCCAGGTTTCTTCATGTGTCGAACCCCATGGGGCGCTACAATTGTCATACGCAGAACAAGTTAGGTCAGGGTTCGCGTTTTGGACAGGAAGATCCCATCTGCTTGGCCATCGTCTAATGCTATCGGAAGGCATATCGTAACAGCCGCGTGAGTTTAAAGAAGAGACCGTTTCCGAGCCAATGAGTTTTTTGCCGGGATAGGTCGTATGAAATTTATAATACTCGTTTTGATTGTAACTATATCCGATCAAATCGAGTGCGTCTGCACGAATCACTGGATTCAACGAATCGATGGAATTGCAATTAGAGGTAATAGGACGGGTAATGTCAAGCGCTCGTATCAACGAGCACAACTCTTTCGTGATAATTGTGCCGCTGCTGTCCTTTTTGTCCCATTGTTCTACGACTTCGTTTCCAATACTCCAAATGAAGATGCTGGGATGATTTCGATCCCGGAGAACCATGTCTTCCAAATCGCGCTGGTGCCATTGATCCCAATTCAATGAATAGTCGAAGTCCGTTTTTTTCTTTTTCCACATATCAAATGCCTCGTCCATCACGACAAAGCCCATCTGATCGCACAAATCTAAAAGTTCAGGAGCCGGTGGATTATGGGATGTCCGGATGCCGTTCACACCCATTCCCTTCATAATTTCAAGTTGACGCTCCAGTGCTCGGCGGTTGACTGCCGCACCAAGACAGCCGAGGTCGTGATGGTTGCAGACTCCATTGATTTTCACCTGCTTACCATTTAAGGCAAATCCTTTGTCGATGTCGAAAACGAATGAGCGGATACCGAGTGTAGTCTCGTAATTGTCTTGTTCTTTTCCATTGACGATAATGGTCGCAAGGACTTTATAAAGATAAGGATTCTCAATAGACCATAATACGGGATTGGTGACAATAAGATGTTGTTCAATCTCGATTGCAGACTCTTTAGGGAATTTATTCTTTGTTTCAAGGGCAGTGATTATTTTCCCCTCTTTATTGAAAACCGTAGTCTTTAATATAATTGCTTGATCCTTTGGAAATGCATTACGGATCTTTGTTTGAACGATTACCTTTGCGGATTGTTCCGTCACTTCTAGTGTTGTCACATATGTGCCCCAGTGATCAACAAATATTTTTTCAGTTGTCACTAACCATACATTTCGATAAATCCCCGAACCGGAGTACCAGCGGGAATTTGGCTGTTGTGAATTATCGACTTTGACTGCAATAAGATTGGATTCTTTTCCATATTTCAGATAAGGAGTTAATTCATATCTAAAAGAACTATATCCGTACGGACGTGTGCCAAGATAGTGCCCATTGATCCAAACTTCGCTGTTTCTATACACACCATCAAAATCGATGAATGCCAATCGCCCTTTTTCGGACAGTGGAAGTGTAAATGTCTTCCGGTACCAACCAATGCCACCTGGTAATGCTCCGCCACCAGGAGATGCCGGATAATCTTTGCTGAACGTCCCTTCGATACTCCAGTCGTGCGGGACATCCAGTACGCGCCATTGCGAATCATCCAGCTTTGGTTCTTGAGCATTGGATACATCCCCTAAATTGAATTTCCAGCTTTTACCGAAATTCTCTGTCTTTCTGCTTCCGTTTGATGAACCAGCAGAAGAAATTGAAACAAAAAGTGAGAGAGCAATAAAACAAATACTGAAAATAATCTTCCTGTTTCCATACAAAGATGTGTTCATTGTAAGAATCCCTTCTTAAAAAGATTGAAGCTTTTCATTTAGTTTCTTTTCTTTTCCCTGCTTGATTTGCAGTGAGGTAGTTTTGTTTCCGTATCTCACTTTACATACTGTCCCGGTTATGCTTTTAATTGTGGCAGATTTAAGTTTGCCTTGCTTCCATATTATATCCACTTCGAATCCGCCTCGTGCGCGTAATCCCTTGATGCTCCCTGATGGCCATGCTTTCGGGAGAGCGGGGAGTAAATGGATTTCGCCTGCATGACTTTGCAGCAGCATCTCGGCAATGCCGGCGGTGCTTCCGAAGTTCCCGTCGATCTGGAAAGGCGGACCGTTGTTGAAGAGATTCGGCAATGTAGATTTCTGAAGCAACACTGCAAGATTCTCATACGCTTTTTCGCCATCTTCAAGCCGGGCAAAGAAATTGATATTCCACGCACGGCTCCAGCCTGTGTAACCGCCGCCATGTGCAAGGCGATAATCGATGGTCTTTCGAGACGCTTGTGCTAATTCAGGAGTCTGGCGTATTGTGATTTGTTTGCCTGGATACAATCCGAAGAGGTGGGAAATATGGCGGTGTCCCGGTTCCGCTTCCTTAAATTCCTCAGTCCATTCCATCAACCGACCATCGCTTCCAATGCGTAAGGGCCTCAACTGTGAGCGAAGATTTGTCAACTGATTTCCAAATTCACTGTCGGTGCCAAGAATTCTGGAAGCTTCAATCGTATTGGTGAATAGATCCCAGATAATTTCCATGTCCATAGTTGGACCCATCGTAATATTAGATGTATCGCCGTCTTTTGTGATAAATTTATTTTCTGGAGAGCTTGATGGTCCTGAAACCAAAAATCCTGTTTTGGGATCTTTTATGAGGTAATCAACAAAAAATAACGAAGCCTCTTTTAAAATAGGATAGGCGTACGCCAAGAATTTTTTATCATTACTAAATGCATAATGTTCCCACAAATGCTGACAGCACCATGCAGCACCCATCGGCCACATGCCCCATTCAGCTTTGCCGGTAGCCGTTGTCCAATACCACACATCGGTAGTGAAGTGTGCAGCAAAACCCCGACTGTTATACATGTTCTTTGCTGTGACTCTGCCGCTTCGGCGCAGACTGTCTACAAGTGCGATGAATGGAAGATGGCATTCTGCAAGATTGGTTACCTCCGCAGGCCAATAATTCATTTGAATGTTAATGTTGATATGATAATCGTCGTTCCATGGCGTTGTGAGTCCATCAGCCCAGATTCCTTGAAGGTTTGCAGGAAGATCGCCTGGCCGTGAGCTGCAAATAAGAAGATACCGTCCATATTGAAAATACAGACTCAGTAATTGAGGATCATCGTTCCCATTTTTAAACGCGTTCAATCTTCCATCCGTTGGCAAATTGGTATTTTCGTTTGATCCTAAGTCGAGTTTTACTCGATGAAAAAGGCGTTGGTGTTCCGTGATGTGATCTTTTTCAATCGTTCCGAATTTTTTGGTGCCAACATCTTTCATTGTTTGATCACACACCAGGTGTGGATCTTTACTCCAATAGTTGGTTGCGGCAGTGAGATACAAGGTGAGAGTGTCTGCATTCTCTATGATAAGGCTATCACCGCTGACGGAAATTGTTCCACCATCATTCTGCGCTCTTAACTGAGCTTCATACTGCACACCGGGATTCAGTCCGACGACATCTACGCCACCAGCTGTAACTTGTCCCTTCATGATAATGGTGTTGCCAGAAGCGATGATTGTAGCATCTTTCGCACGAGCAAGTTTTGCTGATAAACTCAAAGCACCTAGTTTGCTGCAGGAAAATCGGATGACAATGGACTGATCAACCGGGCTGGAAAAATATTCCCTCTTATAACTTACCTTACCTACTTTGTAAGAAACACGTGCAATTGCTTCATCAAGATTTAATTCACGCCTGTAATCTGATATCTCACCAGAATAATTTATTTTGAAGTACAAATCGCCTAACGATTGGTACATGTTCCATGTCCCCTCAGTCATCATATCGCGTTCGGTTATTTTTTGTGCTTCTGTATATTTCCCTTCAAATAGCAAACGGCGAACTTCCGGTAGGTATTTGTATGCATCCGGTTTATCAGTCACGGTACGACTTCCAGACCACATTGACTTTTCATTCAGTTGAACGCGTTCATAATCCGTTTTGCCGAAGACCATACCTCCCAAACGTCCGTTCCCGATAGGAAGTGCTTCATTCCATTGATCTGCAGGTTTGTTGTACCATAATATATTAGTATTCGTTTTGCTCGAGTGAATATCCTTTGAAGCGAGGATCTTTTGGCTGAAAAGGTTGGGATGGAAAACTGCTAATTGAAGCGCCAGGCAGGCAAGTGCTATCAAAATAAAAAATTGAAATTGAATACTATTCTGTTTCATGCCGCACCTTTCATCAATGATACAGCAATTGTGCAGGAATAATTTGTTTCGATAATTCAGGTCCTTCAATACTGACATCGAGCACTTTGCCGCCTCCGCCTTGAAAGAATTTCACCTGTATTTCATGGAAACCTGCTTTTAAGACGGATGTGCCTGATTGTTCCTGTGGCGCGTGCAGCCCGTCATTTTCCACTATGACATTATTATCAATTGTCAGGTTTGTGCCATCGTCTGAATTGGTATAAAATGTATATAAACCATCCTTCGGGATTTTGATGTAACCATTGTATTGAACTGCGAAGTTCTCACCGGAATTCTTTTCTGGAAGTACGAACCGATCGATTACATCCGTTCGTTGAGCGACCAATGAATCAAACAAAGGTACAGCACTCCAGTTGCCTTCATAGTAACTGTATTTGATGCCAGGTTTTGGGTCTTTGAGTTCAAGTGAAGGGGTTAGTTCGCACGATCCTTTTACTTCAAGAACAACAACCGACATTGGAGGTAATGTGACTTCTATACCTTTTGCACTGAGCGTAGCATCAGAGAACTTCGTTGGTGCAACAATAGAGGGATTGCCAAAAGTATTGTGTGCATTCATTTCTTTTGCAGTAAGGATCCGACCTGATACTGATTTCACAGTGAATTTTTTCAAGCTGCATGAAATATGATGCTGGGATCTTGGATCGATGTTGCAGAGTGAGATGTGGAGGTTCCCTTGGTCATCGATGGATGCAGATGAATTCACTGCAGGCAGCTTTTGTTCTCCGAGTATATAATCTGGTGCTTCTAAGGTAGTCTTCACATACAATGCATTCTGATGAACTTTGAACATGTCGAACACATGATATGTCGGTGTAAGAACCATTTTATCGTCTTTGGTGAGGATCATCGCCTGCAAGACGTTAATAATTTGAGCGATGTTTGCCATCCGCACACGATCGCAGTGATTATTGAAGATGTTCAAGTTGCATGCAGCTGTGATCGCATCACGCATCGTGTTTTGTTGATACAAAAAACCGGGGTTGGTACCTGGCTCAACTGCATACCAAGTTCCCCATTCATCCACAATGAGCGCAATCCGTTTCTGTGGATCGTATTTATCCATAATTGCACTGTGTCTGGATATTAATTCTTCCATTCTCAGCGATTTCTTCATAATGTCAAACCATCCCTTTTCATCAAAATCTGTTGCCGTCTTTCCATCATTAAATGAGTAATGATGCAGTGCCAATCCGTTGATGAATCCGCTTCCATCTTTCATCAAGACTTCCGTCCAATTGTAATCATCGTCAGATGGGCCGCAGGCAATTCTAAACACTTTGTTCTTTCCATAATCGCGCATGTATGTTCCATACCGTCTCGTCTGATCAGCATAGAATTCCGGCCTCATATTTCCGCCGCAGCCCCAGCTTTCGTTACCGATGCCCCAATACTTTACACCCCAAGATTTCTCCTGACCATTCTTTTTCCGAAGTTCTGTCATTGGACTGACATTGTCTGAATTGACATACTCAACCCACTGCGAAAGTTCTTGAACCGTACCGCTGCCGACATTTCCACTGAAGTATGGTTCGCATCCAATCTGTCGGCATACTTCCAGAAATTCATGCGTACCGAAACTGTTATCTTCTGTTACACCGCCCCAGTTGGTGTTTATCATGGCGGGTCGTTTCTCACGAGGTCCAATGCCATCTTTCCAGTGATATTCATCTGCAAAACAACCTCCAGGCCATCGCAGCACAGGCGTCTTGATTTTCCTCAATGCCTCAATGACATCATTCCGAATACCATTGGTGTTGGGAATTTTTGATTTCTCTCCGACCCAAATGCCGCCATAGATACAATTCCCTAAATGTTCGGAGAATTGTCCGTAGATGTTTTTATTGATTTTCGTTCGAAGGTTTGAAGCATCAACAACTATAGAAGTGGTTGGAATCTGTGCCTGTGCTGAAAGAGTGAAAACGGTCAGGATTACTGTAATTGTGTTCTTCATTGGAGATACCTCTACTATGGAATAGATCTAACAATGAAACAAAATTCTGTTATCTTACTATTATTGTGTCGCGAATTACATCTACAGAACTTTTACCGACGAGAATTTCATATGCACCTGTTGGAACGGTTCGTTTCATATCCATACCGATTGACGCGAGTTTATCGGGAGTAAGTGAAAAATGTACTGTCTTTGTTTCACCCGGATTGAGAGTAATGCGAACAAAATCTTTGAGTTCTTTTATGGGACGAGTTGGGAGACTGATAAGCTTATGAATGTAGAGCTGAATAATTTCATCTCCCTTCATTGTTCCAGTATTGCACACCTCGAGTGAAATGTCTGCCGTATCATTTGCCATAATGGATTTTTGGGAAATCTGCAGATGAGAATATTCGAATGTAGAATAACTCAATCCGAATCCGAATGGATAAAGAGGAGAAGAATCACTCAGGACATAATCCCGGAAACGAGATGGTTTATGGTCGTAATAGCAAGGCAATTGTCCGACGGAACGCGGGAATGTCACTGTGAGTTTGCCGGAAGGATTCACTTTCCCAAAAATCACATTTGCAACTGCGTGGCCGGTTTCTTGACCAAGGTACCAGCACTCGATAATTGCGGGCGCCTTTTTGCTTAATTCATTGATCGTCATCGGCCGTCCATTAATGAGCAGAATGACAGTTGGTTTGCCAATTTCCAAAATAGCATTGGCGAGTTCATTTTGCTGACCGATCAGATCTAAATTATCTCGATCGCCTAGATGGTTTTCGCTCCAGGCTTCTCGGCAAATCAATTCATTCTCGCCTAAGACCAAAACAACTGCATCACTTCGCTTCGCTATTTTCACTGCCTCTGCAATCAGTTTTTTATCATTTTCTGGATTGTTGAGAATAGGATTTTCATTCACTTGCCAGTGGCATTCCTTGTTCAAAGTCAATTTGCAGCCTTCAGAATAACGCACCTGGAATTTTCCTTTCGCAAAATCCTGTATGCCTTGCAGTACGCTCACGCCTTGCATCGGTGAAGCCGAGTACCCGCCAAGATGAATTTCGGCAGCATTGGGACCAATGACTGCAAGCGTTTTGATTTTTTCGGGATTGAAGGGAAGCGTCTTTTTTTCATTCTTTAAAAGTACTATTACTTCATGTGCGGCTTTGAGAGCAAGTGCCTTGTGCTCGTTGGAATTGGTGACGTGCTCCATCAAATCGATGTCGGCATACGGATGATCGAACAATCCGCATTCAAATTTCACACGCAGCACATTCGCTGCAGCCCGTCGGATGATAGCTTTAGAGAGTTTTCCATTTTTAACTTGTTCAGCAAGAGTTCCAAAACAGCTTCCTCTACCGAGTTCGTAATCGATGCCAGCTTGTACGGAAAGAATGCCGGATTCAATCGAATCGGCAGCGGCAAAGTGTTCGCGGTACGTAACATCCATTCCACCGCCATCACTCATAACAAATCCATCAAAGCCCCATTCTTCCCGTAAAATATTTGTAAGCAATTTATGATTGACGTGATTAGGTACACCATCCCATTCATTGTATGAAGCCATGATCGATCTTGCGTGTGCCTTCGTCACCGCCATTTCAAATGGATAAAGATGGTTTTCGCGGAATTCGCGTTCTGAATAATTTACCGGAGCAATATTTCGTCCGCCTTCAGGTTGTCCATGCCCGGCGAAATGTTTTAACGTAGCGGCAACATGATGATTATCGATGAGTGAATCACGACCCTGGAAACCAAAGACTGCAGCCATTCCAAGCCGCGATACTAAATAAGGATCTTCACCGTAACATTCTTCTGTGCGTCCCCATCGTGGGTCGCGGGCTAAATCAACGACCGGCGAGAGAACCTGTCGGGTTCCGCGTGAACTTGCTTCAAGAGCTGAAGCGGTGAAAACTTGTTCGATCAATGTTGTATCCCATGTGCATCCAAGAGCGATGGCCTGTGGAAATGAAGTTGCACCATCAGCCATAAAGCCATGAAGAGATTCGCCAAATTCGAAGATGGGAATTCCAAGTCGTGTTTTCTCGATCATGTATCGCTGAATACCGTTGATGCACTGTGCCCGGTGACGAAGCGAACCATCACGTCTTAGTGTCCATGTAGCAAAGCTGCCGACGCCATGATTGAGAATGGAAGTGTCCTGGACTCCAATAAAATTTCCATCCTTATCAAATGCGAGAGTGTCTGTGGAAATACGTGCAAAGAGTTGAGCTGCTTGTTCTTCCAACGTCATTCGTTGCAGAAGATCGTTCACTCGTGTTTCAATTGGAAGTGAGGGATTCTTATAGGCAGGTTGCTGAGCGAAACCAATTGTTAAAAACCAAACCGTTAACAAAACAAGAAGTGTTTTCATATAGCAGAGTGCCGATTTAGTGATTGTATTAATGCAAATTATTCCATCTGAATCGATTGCGAAGAACCATCATACATTACAGTAACATCCGATTTGGCTTGGAAATCGAGACCAGATGCTTTTAGTTTGCTGATCCAGATAATCTCAAATGTGCGCTTCTCCAGCATTCTGACAAACTCGCCTTCACGTTTTCCGATGGTGAGCTCCTTCTTCTTTTCATTGTAGCTCATCGTGATCGTAGAGAATATTCCTTTTTCATAGTTATAATTAACGTTCTCATCTTCGTAGAGCGTAAATGAACCATCGTTGCCCGTATAGACGAACAATCGAATTGGGTCTGCCGGCTTTTCTGTTGTGTATTGGATTTCCGGGCCGCAGGGAATGATCGATCCCGCTTTTACATAAACAGGCATTTCTGTGTAAGGAGCATCTGCTTGGATGGTCTGCCCGCCCTTGATGTATTTTCCGGTCCGGAGATCATACCATCCTGTTCCAGAGGGGAGATAGAGTGAACGCGTTCTGGCTTTGTATTCGGATACTGGATTTACAAGGAAAGCAGGGCCAAACATATACTGATCATTGATGTCCAAAGTCTTTTCATCATAACCAAAATCCATCACTAAACCGCGCATGATCGTGTAGTCTTGATGCGTTACCATTCCTGTGAGCGAATAGATGTACGGCATCAACCGGTACCGCAGCTTATCATACGCCATCATTGACTGATATGCCGGGTGATTGTCTGGCGCGATGTTATACATTTCTCGTAATGGGAATTGGCCATGAACTCGAAAGATTGGACAGAACGTTCCAAACTGGAACCACCGTGTATTGAGTTCGCGCCATTCGTCTAAATCAGCATCATTCGGATGTTCATACCTTGATTCAACTGCAAAACCTCCAATATCCATTGACCAATAGGGGATGCCGGACAAACAAAAATTCATGCCGGATGAAATCTGAGCTTTCATATCATACCAACGCGAAGCAACATCTCCGCTCCATGTTGTGGCAGCGTAACGTTGCTGTCCTGCAAATGCAGAGCGTGTGAGAATGAATACACGTTGATTGTCATTCGTGGCTCTCTGACCTTCATATACACCCTTTGCATTCATCAGAGAAAATGCATTGAGATAGCGAAATGCTGAACCCAATGCTGTCGGATGCTGACGTAGGATTGTCTCAGTTCTCGAAAGATTAGAACATATATCCGGTTCAGGGCAATCTAACCACCAGCCATCGATGCCGAAACTGAACAGCTTTTTGTTCATAAGCTGCCAGAATAATTTTCGTGCGTCAACATTATACGCGTCATAGAACGTCGACACATAACCAGGCCCTACCCAATCTTTTTGGCCTTTCTCGACATTGCGCTTGTATAACCATCCTTTTTCATTAAACAGATCGTAATTCTTCAGGCCAACATAAAACTTCGGCCAAACTGAAATCATAATTTGCGTGTGAAAATCGTTGTGAAGAGTTTGGATCATACCTTTCGGATCAGCGTAGCGTGTGGAATCAAATTCATGGCTGCCCCATTGGTCTTCTTTCCAATAAAACCAATCCTGGACAATATTATCGAGAGGAATCTGACGTTTGCGGAATTCTCTGACTGTTGAGAGAATGTCATCTTGCGAGTTGTAGTGCTCCCGTGATTGCCAGAATCCCAGAGCCCAAGTTGGCATCATTGGTGCTTTGCCGGTGATTGTCCGGTAACCGCGAATAACCTGATCAAGGTTGTCACCATGGATAAAATAATAATCGATCTGATCGGCCACTTCCGAATACAATGACATTCGGTCTTTTGTATCTCCCTTTTCTGGAGTGAGACATTTCAAACCAATGTAACCGCCGGAATGAATCCACTCGATCTTCATTTGATATTTTTTTCCGGCTTTCATTTCAAGGCGGGGAAGATGTATCCATGGATTCCAATTCTGTCGCCACGAATCAACTACAAGCTTTCCATCCAGCCATAATTTCGTATAACCACTGCAATAGAGCCTGAATTTGTGAATGCCTGACTCTCTGCTTTCGATGGTACCGCTCCAGCGAATAGCAGTTACATTTTGTTGAAAACCTGAGGGGAATTCATCGTTTACGTCTGTGAATTCATGTTCAATCCTTGGTTCAGTGCGAGATGTTACAAGGGTAGTAAAAGAAGTGTCTTTGAAATATTCAGCAGTCAATCCACCTTCGGAACCATCTTTGTCGAAAAGCTTGAGTGTAGAGAGAGATTCAAACTCGCGGATGTCTCCAAATTTTGTATGGGAATTGTTATCCCAAAGGATTCCATAATTTTTATTTGATACGAGGAAAGGGACAACTTCCACCATATTGTGCTGCCAGAGGTCGACATCGCGGCCTTTATAATTCATGATGGCGTTTTGATGACCGCCGAGTCCGTACAATGCCTCATCTGTTGGGGATTCAAAAATACTTTGAATATGATATGTCTGTTCACCTCCAACTTCTGCGGCTGTGATCAACTTGCCAGCCCCAGACTTTTCCTGAAGATGGATTTTATTGTATTGATCGTAAAAGGCAATCGCTCCGGTTTTGGAATGAACGCGTACTATGGTTTGAGCGGTAGAAATCTCTACCCAGGCACCTTGTTCCTTCACTGTGAAGGGAACCTGGTCCCAAGTTGTTTTTTCGACCATCAAGCTTGGTCGATTTGAAAAAGATTTCTCGGGTGCCGCCAATACGCGAAAAATATTTTCGGTACATACCTGTATCTTCAACCATTGCGGGTCTGTCGGTTTTTGTTTGGTGAGTTCGAAAAGGACGCCATCGGCCTGTTTTTGAAAAACCTGACTATACAAAACACTGGAGGTGAAGCACAAAAAGATAATGATTGCACGCCATTGTTTTTGATTCATGGAATATCCTTTCAATTTTTGTGATCGTATTGTTCGATTGATCCGACTGTATCTCTAATGCTTGTGTTGCTCCGTCGACGTATTGGATGGAAGATGTGAAACCAGTTTGACAGTGCCAAAGTAATCTGCATTCATCCAATGGAAATTTCCTGGACTCGGTTCCCAGACGGAGCCGAACATATAGTCTCGTACCTTCGGGTTCTTCTCGGGATGATCATTGTCGCAATACGCAAGAGAAAGCCCCATCGCTTTGCCAGCGTGCAATCGTACTCTTGCTGAATCCTTATTGGACATTGTATCTTCGTACGTATCATTATACACAATCAAAGAAAACTCCCAAACTGCTTTGTTACCGGTTTTGCGCAATGCGAATGATGGCAAGTGAGAAGTGTAGTTCATACTTTTAGCATCAGACCAACTTGTTCCCGCCAAATCGTAAACATAGCATTTCGTTGTAACTTGCCCTTCCTTTGGAAAATCAGCATAGATGTGATAGGCAAACGCATTTTCAGCGTTGGTTCCCCACTGGAGGCCGATGCTATCCTTGCCATCGAATACATGCAATCCGCCGGATTTATCCTCATCGATAAATACTTCGACGATATCGAAATTATAAATATCAGCGGTCACACCAGGCATAAATCCATCCACAAACACTTTGTCTATGACTTCCACAAGAAAGTACAGCAGATTAGTTGTGGATGACCACACCACTTTATAGTGTCCTGAATAATCATTTGAGTCCACTTTTGCTCCATACGGAATCCACACTTGAGCAATACTTTGCCAAGGTACGTTCTGCCAGCATGAATCATTTCCTATTCCATCAATGACGGGCGAGACGGCGGCTTCAGGCGCTAGCACTGGATTGTCTTGTACTGGAGATTGCTGGGGAAATGCAGTGTCCCAATGAAGAGAATTAAGTAATACACCTGTGATAAAGATGAGAAATACATATTGCTTTGATTTCATGAAAGTGCTTTCACTTTAATACGGTGATCAAAGCCCGGCAGAAGTGTATCTTCACTGGCTTTATCCAATTTATTCCACCATGTGAACTTTAATACGACAGACATCGCCAGCATAATGCTCAAGGCAACTGTAAAAATTAAATGCTGCTGCGTCACTAATGCGATGGGGATAATGACGAGTGAAGTCTGCCAGAGTACTCCAATCAAAACATTGAAGAGATCACGCGAAAAATTCTTATTCGGTTGGAAGTCAGAATATACTGTTCTAACTTTCTTCAGGATCGGTTTCCAGAACCCCCAGGGAAAGGAATTACTTCCAAGAAAGTATGAATTGAAGTTCTTGACGGCTTGTTTTGATACGAGAATCCCGAGAGTAATTGCGACAATAAAGTAACTGAGAATCATTATGAGGTCAAGAGTACTGATCATCATAATGAAGGGTTTCCTGTCGGAAAATTTCCCATGTTTTTCTCTCGCTTGAGTTGCATGGAGTAATTAAAATGATTAAAATGTAATTGAAACGTTATAATATATATAAAAAGGATTTTAATTAATAATCAATTGAATTGTGTATGAGTCCCGTTTAAAGAATTATTTGTAGATACCATTGGAAATTGCTCGGTATTATGATAATTTTTCAGGATGATTGACCTCAAAGTATGCATGGTGTATTTTTTCATCGGATTTTTAATACACAATAATATACTCAGCGTACAAACGGTTCTTTTTCAAGTCAAAGAACTGCCGATGGCTCTTCAATTTCCCGTCGCCGCGGTTTTTTTTAGGAGTTTGATGTGTATTGGCTCAGGCCGATGAGGGGGAGAAAGTCTGCATCGTTATGAGAGTGTCTCGTTTCTCAAGGAAAAAACTGTGAACAAACCAAGAAACGGTTTAAAACACTTGCGTCCGATTGTTCGATATATTTCTTCTGTAGTTCTTCATAGTGTCTTCGTGATGAATCTGTTTTCACAGACATCAACATTTTTCATGTCTCCGTTGTTCCAAGACAATATGGTTCTCCAGCAGCAATGTGATGTACCTGTTTGGGGAAATGGAATTCCCGGAACAAACGTCACGATCCAAACATCATGGGGAAAGAAAACTTCGACAGTGGTTCTTTCGGACAGTATCTGGACAACGAAGGTGATGACGCCTAAAGCCGGCGGACCGTTTCAGATATCCATTCGGCATGGAAATTCCCTTATAGTACTCAGAAATGTTTTCGTGGGTGAAGTTTGGTTGTGTTCCGGTCAATCGAATATGGAGATGCCGCTTGAAGGATGGCCGCCTTCCGATACGATAATGAATAGTGCAAGTGATATTGAACAGGCATTGTATCCTTCCATTCGATTGTTTTCTGTGATGCGTGCGTATGAAGCAACGCCGAATACGATTTGTGTTGGAAGTTGGGTGGAATGCTCTCCCATCGATGCCCGGAGTTTTAGTGCGACAGCGTTTCATTTCGGCAAGATGTTATACGCCACTCTCAAAGTCCCTATCGGTCTTATCAACTCCAGTTACGGAGGAACATCCGTCGAAGCGTGGATGAGTACGGAAGGATTAAAGTCCTTTAAAGAGTTTTCTGAACCGTTGAAGAAACTTGAAGAGAGTCAGGATGGCTTTCGGTCGCTGACTCAATGGCTGACGCAGCATCCAGTGATCAATCTTCGCAATCCGGATCCGTTGCATAAGTGGGAAGGTTTGAAGTTTGGTGATGAGAATTGTTCTGCCCGAAAGTATAATGATAGTGCATGGCAGGAAATGAATTTACCAACCCTATGGGAACGGACATCCGTTGGCGAGTTCGATGGCGCCGTATGGTTTCGGAAACAAGTGATCATTCCATCCGCATGGATTGGAAAAGATCTTCAGCTCCAGCTTGGAGCTATCGATGATATGGATGAAACATATGTCAATGGTCATGAAGTTGGTAAGTATCTTAGTGCAGGTTTTTGGAGTACGAACCGGTTGTACAAAATTGATAGAGCAATCGTTCAAGATTCTCTTCTCCAGATTGCGGTCCGCGTGATCGATTATGGAGGTGGCGGCGGCATTTGGGGGAATGGAACAAAAATGGTGCTTTATCAAGACGACCTGAACTCTGGAGTCTCTATAGAAGGTAATTGGAAATATCTTCCTGTGGCCGAATATCGGACCAACATGTTTTATGTTTTTGGAGCGGAGGGGAATGTATTTTTACAGCGGCCAAAATCCCCTGTGGATTTTTCTCCCAACACGCCGACGTCGCTCTTCAATGCTATGATCAATCCGCTTGTACCTTTTGCTATAAAAGGAGTAATTTGGTACCAAGGTGAAAACAACGTACCAAACCCCTCCCTGTATAAAAAACTCTTTCCTGCAATGATTTCCGATTGGCGGCAGGTGTTTCAAAATCGTGATCTTCCGTTCTATTTTGTCCAGTTAGCACCATATGACTATGGACAGAATTCAGCATCCCAAATTCTTCGCGAAGCACAATTCCAGACATTGTCTGTCAGGAAAACAGGAATGGCTGTTACGCTTGATATCGGTAACCCTAAAAATATTCATCCTGCCGACAAGGAGAGTGTCGGAAAGCGCCTGGCGTATTGGGCGCTGGCCAAAACATATGGAAAGAAAATTGCTTATTCCGGACCGCTTTATAAATCCCAGAAAATCATGAACGGTAAAATCGTTCTCACATTTGAATATGCAGAGAAGGGATTGGTGATCAAGAAAATAAATGGGGAACATCATTTCATGATCGCTGGAAAAGATAGAGTGTTTAAAAAAGCTGTTCTGAAAGTAGATGGAAGCAAGCTTGTTCTCTCGCATCCTCAAATTTCTAAACCTGCGGCAGTTCGTTATGCTTGGAGTAATGTTGAAGAGGGCACGTTGTTCAATAAAGAAGGATTACCTGCATCATCTTTTCGAACAGATAATTGGGAGGAATAACTATGGTTCCGCGATTCTTCTATATCTTGACGGTAAAGGAATCAGCTGGGTGTGCTGGATTTATGATCCACTCTGGAAACCAACATTAATAGAATCTTGGGATACGTTTAAACCTATGGAGAGCGGTGAATTCTTTAGAAAAACTCTTCGGCGTGAAATTGAAAAGTAGTAATTTGAGTAAGGTAAAAATATGAAACAGAGACCTTGGGTAAAATATGCTGCAGTTTTTAATATAGTAATCCTGATTGAATCAGGCTCACTGTTGGCCACAGAGAAAAATTTTTCATCACCGGTGAAGACAAGCGTACGTGAACGGTTGCTCATGGATTTTGGTTGGAAATTTGCTCTTGGACATGCCACTGATGTAAAAAAGGATTTCAATCATGCTACAGGATATTTCTCTTATTTTGCGAAAGCCGGGTACGGTGATGGCCCGGCATCGAAAAACTTTGATGATCGTCCTTGGCGTACGTTGAATCTTCCTCACGACTGGGCAGTCGAACTGCCGTTTGATTCACTGGCAAGTTATAGTCATGGATATAAAACTATCGGGCGTAATTATCCGGCAACGAGTATCGGCTGGTATCGAAAAACCTTCACTATTCCTGAGTCGGATTTAGGTAAGCGCATCAGTATACAGTTCGACGGAGTCCATCGCAACTCGGTTGTTTGGGTCAATGGATTTTATCTTGGTGAAGAACACTGTGGCTATTACAGTTTTCAATACGACATCACCGATTATTTAAATTATGGAGGTGAAAATGTTGTTGCTGTCCGTGTCGATGCGACTATGGAAGAGGGATGGTATTATGAGGGTGCGGGCATCTATCGACATGTGTGGTTGAATAAAACAGCACCGCTTCATATTGCACCATTTGGTACATTCGTTTCATCTGACGTGAAAGAAAATTCTGCTGACATTACGGCTCGTGTTACGATGGTCAATGAAGGAGCGAAGAATGCAACGTTCGAAGTCAAACATACCATCAAGGATGCAAACGGTGAAACTATTGCGCATGCAGAATTGAAACAATGTGTGCTTCATTCTGGCGAATCGAATGAATATTCAAATCTGATGAACGTCGTCAATCCCAGACTATGGTCGATTGAAACGCCGTATTTGTATAAGCTTATCACAACTGTCACTTCAGCAGATTCTCTTGTCGATCAATATGAAACTCCATTTGGAATTCGCACTCTCCGATTTGACTCTAGGGAAGGATTCTTTCTCAATGGTAAACATGTGTATCTGAAAGGAAGTAATAATCATCAAGATCATGCAGGAGTTGGTACAGCCATTCCAGATGCGCTTCAGGAATTTCGCGTTAAGCGATTGAAAGAAATGGGAATGAATGCTTACCGCTGTTCACATAACCCGGCAACTCCTGAACTTCTCGATGCTTGCGATCGAATAGGTATGCTTGTGATCGATGAGAATCGGTTGCTTGGAACAAACACTGAACATCTTGATCTCCTCAAACGAATGATCGTACGCGATAGGAATCATCCGAGTGTTTTTGTTTGGTCGATCGCCAACGAGGAATGGGCGGTCGAGGGCAATATTACCGGTGCGCGATTGGCTACGACAATGCAAACGTTTGCGCAGAAGCTTGACCCGACTCGCCGTATTACGTATGCCAATAGCGGCGGATGGGGTAATGGAATATCGACCGTGCAAGATGTTATGGGTTTTAACTATATATTCAATGGAAATATCGATAAGCAGCATGCCGATTTTCCTCAACAACCGAGTATGGGAACGGAAGAGACGACTTCAAGAAGCACACGTGGTATCTATTTTGATGATTCATTGCACGCGCATCTGGCTCCGATAGATAGAAAGCCTCCAGGACATGGCGTGGAAGAAGGATTAAAGTTTTATGCAGCTCGGCCTTTTCTTTCCGGAATTTTCTTCTGGACAGGATTTGATTATCGCGGTGAAGCCAGTCCATTCGGCTGGCCGCAGGTGACATCTCAATCCGGCATTGTTGACCTTTGTGGTTTTCCCAAAGACATGTTTTATTATCTCAAATCATGGTGGAGTAATGAGCCGGTGCTGCATATTTTCCCACATTGGAATTGGAAAGGGAAGGAGGGACAGCCGATCAACGTTTGGGGTTACAGCAATTGTGACGAAGTGGAATTATTCCTCAACAAAAAAAGCTTAGGGAAAAAACATGTTCCTAAGAATTCTCATCTCGAATGGACGATTCCATATGAACCTGGAGCCTTACTTGCACACGGGTATAAAAATGGTCGGCAGATTTTCTCCGAGAAAATCGAGACAACAGGAGAACCAGCCTCTGTGAAAGTGATTCCCGATCGATCGACCATACAAGCAAATGGTGAAGATGTTGCAGTTGTGACAGTACAGGTTCTTGATTCGAAAGGAAGAATTGTCCCTACGTCCGGAAATGAAATCACTTTTTCCATACAAGGACCGGGAATAATTATGGGTGTAGGAAATGGAGATCCATCATCGCACGAGCCGGACAGGTATTTTGAACGTATGAGTCAGGTCAATATTGATCATCTAAAAGCACAATCAACGGCCCAGAAAGAAAATTATCCGGAAGTGAAATCGGAATATATGGATGCAACCTGGCGATGGGCAGTCAATGGGAAGGGTGAATATGTGGTAGCATTAAGAGACAGTCTCGATGTTGCGATCATTCGAGGTGAGTTTAATTTGCCTCCTCTTACAGAAAATACAAGTGTCTCACTCTGGCCAAAAAGTTTGGGCGAAGAGCAGGCAATCTATATCAATGGAAAACTTATTGTACCACAAATAAAGCGCGATGATCCGGTTCGTGAATATAAACTCGATCATTCTTTTCTTCATGAAGGAAAAAACATTTATGCAGTCGTTGGGAAACCATTGATAAAAAGATTCCAATATGACAACCTAAACACTGATCCTGGTATCGTTCAGGTCTCTAACCCTGCAGATCCTTGGAAGCGTAAAGTGTTCAATGGATTAGCACAAGTCATCATACAATCTTCAAAAGAGCCAGGTGTTATAGTCCTGAAAGCTGTTTCAAAAGACTTGGACAGTGACATCATACAGATTCAGTCGCAGAAGTCAGTATTGCGGCCATCTGTTCCTGAATAAATTTTGGATGAATACAATATTTTTCCAGTACGCACTCTTTTCTATGAAACAGGTGAAACATGGGTTTCTATTCTCCAGAGATAGATAGATACAATGAAATGAAGTATAATCGATGTGGACGAAGCGGACTGAAATTATCGGCCATTTCATTGGGATTGTGGCACAACTTCGGAAGTGTTGACAATATGAGCAATGCACGGGCAATGATTCGATGTGCGTTCGATCTGGGAATAACGCATTTCGATCTGGCAAATAATTATGGCCCTTCTCCAGGATCGGCCGAAGAAAATTTTGGGAAAATATTAAAAAAAGATTTTTCATCACATCGGGATGAATTAATTATTTCCACAAAAGCCGGATATCTGATGTGGCCCGGTCCGTATGGAGAGTGGGGATCGAGGAAGTATTTGATTGCGAGTTTGGATCAAAGCCTGAGTCGCATGGGATTGGAGTACGTCGATATTTTTTACCATCACCGTCCGGATCTTGAGACACCATTGGAAGAAACAATGTATGCTCTTGATCAGATTGTCCGCAGCGGCAAAGCCCTCTATGTTGGAGTCTCTAATTATTCACCGGGGTTGACTGCGAAAGCTTCAAAGATTCTCCGTTCGCTTGGCACCCCTTGTCTCATCCATCAGCCGAAATACAGCATGTTCAACCGATGGATTGAAAAAGATTTGTTGAGAGTTTTAAAAAAAGAAGGAATCGGATGTATTGCATTCTCTCCTTTAGCGCAAGGATTGCTGACCGAAAAATATCTTGATGGTATTCCATCAGATTCACGTGCCGCAAAGCCGCATGGATTTTTAAAGGTCGAAGAGGTGTCCGAGGAAAAAATCTCAAAAGTACGTCAACTGAATGAAATTGCTAAACAGCGAAATCAATTCATGGCACAAATGGCGCTTGCCTGGGTGCTGCGTCATCCGGAAATGACCTCGGTGTTGATCGGAGCCAGCCGTGTTTCTCAAATTGAGGATGCGGTGGGAGCATTGAAGAATGCGAAATTTACATCTGAAGAATTAAGGTTGATTGATAAAATATTAAATGGTAAAAATATAAAATCAGTATTAACTCAGGTGAATGTATGAATAAAGAATTGATCGTTTTAGTATCATTGTTGATTGTTGTCTTTCTTCTTTATAATCACACGAAAGCCCAATCCATAAAAAAGGAGAAGGAGCAATTTCAACCACTCTCGTATGAGCAGGCTGATGAAATAGCTGACTCGGTTTTGGCTTTGATGACGTTGGATGAAAAAATTGCATACATCGGTGGTGATCGATCATTTTTTCTCAGGCCGATTCCCAGGCTGAATCTTTCTGAGGTCTATATGACCGATGCGACGCAGGGTGTACATATCAGAGGAAAATTTAAAGACTATGACTTAACGAAATATCAATTGGAAAAATCTACAGCTTTCCCATGTCCGCTGTTATTAGCTGCAACCTGGAATCCGGAACTTACCTACAAATATGCAGAAGCGGTCGGTGAAGAATGTCGCCAGGGTGGAATTGGTATTTTACTCGGGCCGGGTTTGAATAGTTATCGGCATTCACAATGCGGCCGTAATTTCGAATACTTCGGTGAAGATCCGTTTCTCCGAGCACGATTGATTGAAAAGTATGTACAAGGTGTACAGAGCACTGGAACGGTAGCCACATTAAAACATTTTTTGGCGAACAATACAGAATATTTCAGAAGAAAAAGTAATTCAATGATTGACGAAAGAACATTGCACGAAATCTATTTGCCGCCGTTTAAAGCAGGAATCCATGCCGGTGCCAGAGCGGTCATGACCTCGTATAATTTATTAAATGGAGAATGGTGCGGGCAAAGCGAATATGTGATCGATACTGTTTTGCGAAAGCAGTTGGGTTTCAAATGGCTGGTGATGACAGACTGGTGGTCTGTGTATGACGGTGAAAAGCTGGCAAAATCCGGTCAGGATTTGGAGATGCCGTTTGCCGTTGCTCTCAAAGATGCTCACCAGCTTCTTCAAGATGGGAAAGTGAAGATCGAAGATATCGATCGAATGGTAAAAAGCATCTTACGGACATATTTTTCCATGAAACTTCATGATCAGAAAAAATTGCCACCGGATGATGCGATGTATGAAAATCATGAGCTGATTGCTCTCCAATCAGCCCGCGAAGGAATAGTACTTCTGAAGAATGAAAATGCTATTCTTCCTCTGACAGACAACCTTAAAAATATTTTAGTTACAGGTGACTATGTAAAAAAAAATGCGATGGGCGGAGGGTCTGCAGAAGTGATAGGATATCATCAGCGATTGATGATTGACGAATTAAGAAAAGAATTCGGTGATAGAATCTTCTCTGCGGACAATCCGAGTCTTGAGCAAATTAAATCAGCAGATGTCGTGCTGTGTAACGTCGGCACGCTCGATAGTGAAGGATGGGATCGTCCATTTGAACTTCCGGAAGATCAAGAGAATAAAGTGCGCGAATGTGTGAATAATAATCCAAATACCATCGTTGTTGTCACTTCCGGCAGTGGTGTCAAAATGACAAACTGGAATGATAAAGCGAAAGCGATTATTTATGCATGGTACGTCGGTCAAAATGGGAATACAGCATTAGCAGAAATCCTCTCGGGAAAAACAAACCCGTCCGGAAAACTTCCCATAACCATAGAAAAAGATTTCAAAGACTCTCCGGGTTTCGGTTACCTACCGGAAGGAGAAACATTGTATAAGAAATGGAATGATAAAGTTGAAAAAGGTCGTCCAGTGTACGATGTTCGCTACACCGAAGGAATTTTTTCAGGGTATCGTTGGTATGAAAAGAACAATATTGAACCACTGTATCCATTTGGGTATGGACTTTCCTATACTGAATTTGAATACAGCGATCTTCGGGTTTCGAAAGATCAATTCCATGAACAGGATGTTATTCTGGTAAGCTTTACGATAAAAAATATCGGAAAGAAAAAAGGATCGGAGATCGCTCAATTATATATTCAAGATCCTGAATGTACTGTTCCTCGTCCGGTGAAAGAGTTAAAGGGATTTAGGAAAGTAGATTTAATACCTGGAGAAAATACGACAGTCGAGATGGCGTTACAGAAGCAAGACTTTTCATTCTGGAATCCCAAAACGAAGGATTGGTTTATAGAAAAAGGAAGGTTTAATATTTTTGTTGGGTCTTCATCGAAAGACATCAAATTGAAGAAATCCATAGAATTGCAATAACATCTGTAGATATGAATTGATAAGAAAGTACAACAAACTCGTCGGTGTATAAACGTCAGGAGACTCTTATGGAGAATGTCACTCAGAAGCTTTCAATAAAAGAAAAAATCGGATACGGATTTGGCGATTTAGCATCATGTCTTTTCTGGGCAACGGTTATGTCGCAGCTCCTTTTCTTTTATACAGACATTTTTGGTCTGACTGGAAAAGCAGCGGGCTTAATGTTCTTTATTTCAAGAATTTTAGATGCCTTTTTTGATGTGGTCATAGGAATGACTGCCGATCGAACAAAAAGCCGCTGGGGAAAATTCAGACCATATATTTTATGGGGAGCTGTCCCGTTGGCTGTGTCTGCAGTCTTAGCATTTTCAACACCAGAGTTTAGCGAGGCGGGCAAACTTATTTATGCTTATGCTACGTTCATCCTCTTTATGTTCCTCTATTCAGCCGTCAATATTCCCTATACAGCATTGCTGGGTGTTATTAGCGGAGATCCTGTCGAAAGGACGAGCGCCTCATCGTTTAAATTCGTTGGAGCATATCTCGGTGGATTCATTGTCTCAGCGACAGTTCTTCCTTTAGCAGCACATTTCGGAGGTGGTAATGCTGCAAAAGGATGGCAAATGACCATGGGTTTTTATGGTGTTGCGGCGATTATTTTCTTTATAATTACATTTCTTTCAACACGTGAACGCATTCAACCCATTGCAAAAGAAAAAACGTCTGTTAAAAATGACCTGAAGGATTTAACCAAGAACGTTCCGTGGATGTTATTGTTCATTGTAACGATTCTTTTTATTCTCTTCGTCTGTATCCGATTAAGTGTGACGACGCACTATTTTAAATATTATATCGGTGAACAGGCCAGCCCGTTGCTATCACACATCTCTAATTTCTTCATCCAATTTATTCTTAATCCTCTTTATGGCATTTTTGGAAAAGAACAGATTGCACTATTGGATGTGACTCATAAATTTGGTTTTGAAGTGTTGACATCCGTTTTTAACACTCTTGGTCAGGGATTATCGCTTGTAGGTGTTCTTCTGGTTCCTTGGTTCGCAAAAATATTCGGAAGGAAGGGCGGTATCCTCATTCTTTTCGTTGTGGCGTTGGTTTGCACGGGGGCATTCTATTTCTTCAAGCCGGAAAACTTATTGTTGATTTTTATTTTCCAATTTTTCGGATCATTAACAGGTGGACCGATTTCCGCGCTGCTGTGGGTTCTGTATGCCGATACAGCCGACTATTCAGAATGGAAAACCGGGAGAAGAGCAACAGGTCTTGTCTTCTCGGCTTCTATTATGTCTAACAAAATTGGCTGGGCTGTAGGGAGTATGATCGCTGCGTTTATTTTGGATCAGACTGGTTTTGTTGCCAATGTTATTCAAAACATTGATGTCCAGAACGGTTTGAGGAATATGATGAGCATTATTCCCGTTGCGATTGGTTCGGTTGCGTTCATCATTTTGGCGTTCTTTTATAAATTAGATGAACCGACGATGAAAAAAGTGAAAGAGGAACTGGATGCAAGACGGAAAGCGAATGATGCGGAACCAAAAACTGTGTAATGCTTTCGTTCAAAAATAATTGAAGGAGAACTTGAATATGCAGTATGGATTTTTTGACGATAAGAATAAAGAATACGTGATTCAACGACCGGATACTCCGAAGTCATGGAGTAATTATTTGGGTTCGACAGAATACGGTGCAATTATTACCAACAATGCTGGCGGATACAGCTTTGTGAAATCCGCTGCACAGGGCCGCTTCACGCGTCTCCGTTTCAATGTTATTCCGATGGATCAGCCGGGCCGTTATCTTTACTTGCGTGATAAGGACAGCAAGGATTATTGGTCGGCTTCGTGGCAGCCCGTTGGAAAATCTTTGAAGGAATATAAATCCGAATGCCGTCATGGTTCTGCGTATACGAAAATCTCGTCTGAATATTCTTCCATCAAAACGGAAACATTATACTTCGTTCCACTTGGCACGATGTACGAATGCTGGCTGATGAAAGTAACAAATACTGGAAAGAAAAAAAGGAGATTGAGTGTCTTTACATTTGTCGAATATGCAAACAATTGGAATCTCTCGCAAGATATGATCAATCTACAGTATTCACAGTACATCATGAAGATGGATGTCGTCGGCGGCATTATCGACCATGGAACGAATGTGTTTATGCCATCACTGCCAGAGCATTTCGAAGACAACGGACAAGGGCGTCATACATTTCTTGCTATCTCCGGTGCGAAGGTGAAAGGATTCGATACTGATAGAGAAATATTTATAGGTCCGTACCGCACATATGCGAATCCTCTTGTTGTCGAAAAAGGAAAATGCAAAAACTCAAAAGCAGTCGGTGATAATGCTTGCGGAACATTGCAAGTCGACATCGATTTGAAGCCGGGAGAATCGAAAGAGTTAGTTGTGCTTATGGGCATCGGTGCTGCCGGTGTTGAAGGAAAACAAGCAGTTCGAGAATTAGGAAATCCGGACAAAGTACGTGAGGAATTTGCAAAGCTGAAAGAATACTGGCACTCAAGAATTGCCGGTATGACAGCGATAACTCCAGATGCCGATTTTAACAGTATGTTCAATACATGGAATCCGTACAACAATTTAATGACATTTGCATGGTCGCGTGCAGCAAGTCTAGTATATTCAGGTGAGCGGGATGGACTTGGGTACCGTGATACGGTTCAGGATTTGCTCGGCATTCTTCATTCGATTCCTGACGATGTGAAAGAGCGGCTTGAATTGATGATCACCGGACAGGTCTCCAGCGGCGGTGCGATGCCTGTGGTCAAACCGTTTGCACATATACCCGGAAGCGAAAAAGCGCCTGATGAAAAAGAATATCGCTCAGATGATTGTATGTGGCTCTTTAATACCATCCCCGCATATGTAAAAGAGAGCGGAGACATTTCTTTCTATAAAAAAGTCCTTCCATACGCTGATAAGGGAGAAGATACGGTGCTTGGGCATCTTCGTCGTGCCATACAATTCAATCTTGATCATTCAGGCAAGCATGGATTTCCATGCGGTTTATCGGCTGACTGGAATGATTGCCTAGTTCTCGGACAAGATGGAGAGACGACGTTTGTCGCTTTCCAACTTCGCTATGCGCTCAAAACGTACATCGAAATTACAATGATGCTGAAAAAACCTGAAGAAGCAAAATGGGCAGAGGGTCATCTGAATGCTCTTGATAAAAATCTTGAACAGCATGCGTGGGACGGTGAATGGTATTTGCGCGCTTACAGGGCTGATGGTTTGAAATTCGGTTCGAAGGAAAATGAAGAGGCGTCAATATTTTTAGAACCGCAGCCTTGGGCAGTGATCAGCGGACATACCTCCAGGGAACAATCGGAAAAATTATTGGATGTTGTTCGGAAACGTTTATCAACAGAATATGGACTTATGATCTGCGATCCGCCTGTCGAGAAAACCGACCCCAAAGTAATTAAAGCAAGATTATTTAATAAAGGGATGAAAGAGAACGCCTCGATTTTTCAGCACACTCAAGGCTGGGTGGTTATGGCAGAGGCATTAACAGGCAGAGGTAATCGCGCGTACGAATATTTTCGCAAGTTTATGCCTTCCGCGTATAATAAAAAAGCCGAAGTGCGCGAAACGGAACCATATGTGTATTGTCAGTTTACCCATAGCAAGTACAGTCCACGCTATGGCGCTTCTCGGTTGCCATGGTTGAGTGGAACGGCATCGTGGGCATATTATACTGCCGCACAGTACATACTTGGCATTCAACCTGATTATTCGGGATTAAGGATTGATCCATGTATTCCATCGAAATGGAAAGAAGTGAAGATTACGCGAAGATTCAGAAATAAAAATTTTAACATCATTATAAAAAATAAGAATGGGATCCAGAAAGGTGTGAAGAAAATCATTTTGAATGGAACTGTCATTGACGACAATCTTATTCCTGTTGATCGAATGATGGATAACAATGAAGTTCTTGTCGAAATGTAAGAATTAAAAAAAAAGTATAGATGTCAGAGGAAAAAACTTAGCTACGGATATTTTGATGATAAGAATCGGGAATATGTCATTACGAGGCCGGATACACCGCTTCCATGGATCAACTATTTAGGATGTGAAGCATACTTTGGAATTATCTCCGATACAGCCGGAGGGTATTCCTTTTATCGTGATGCTCGTCTACGGCGTCTGACGCGCTATCGTTATAATAATGTTCCGCCGGGATATAAAGAAAATGCAGGGATTTTCTGTCAATCGGATCTTCCAAGGAATACGCTACGATATTACAGTGAAACGAAAAGGAAAAGGAAATAAAGTGCATCTGACTGTAAATGGACAAGCGGTTGAGAGTACTATCATTCCAAAACCACCCGCCGGTGTAACTCAGGTCATTGTTGAGGTAACATTGTCCTGAATTTCATGAAATAACTGGTGCTTTATATTGAAAATATTCTCAAATTTTCTCATCCCCCCAAAAAACTCAAGCCGATGTGCGTGAGAAATTCTTGAGGGAGATCGTGCAACAGGAGAGAATAGGTGTTTTACTACAAATGAGGAAAGGACGATGGGAAAGAAAAAAGTTTTTGTGACCGGATGCTTTGATCTGCTCCACAGCGGACATATTGCGTTTCTGCAAGAGGCAGCTCAATATGGAGATGTCTATGTCGGACTTGGCAGCGATAGTACTGTTTCTGCCCTCAAAGGGCGTTATCCGGTGAACAACCAGGATGAACGGAACTATATACTACAGGCATTATCATGTGTGAACCATTGTCAGATCAATTCCGGCAACGGACTCCTCGATTTTGTTGAAGAGATCAAACAACTACAACCGGATATATTTATAGTCAATGAAGACGGAAATACTCTTGCGAAAGAAGAATTAAGTAAGAAACTTGGAATTGAGTATTTAGTACTCAAAAGGATTCCACATAACCATTTACCAGTCCGTTCCTCCACATCGTTGAGAGAAGAATGTACGATGCCCTATCGAATAGACCTCGCAGGAGGATGGCTTGATCAGCCTTATGTCGGAAAATATTCTCCAGGGTCGGTTCTAACTATTTCCATTGAACCAACCCTTGAATTTAATGAACGCAGTGGGATGGCTTCGAGCACGCGAAGACAAGCAATTAAACTCTGGCACACAGATGTACCTTCGGGAGACAAAGAACATCTTGCACGACTCCTTTTTTGTTTTGAAAATCCTCCCGGAAGTAAAGTGATTGCCGGCTCCCAGGACGCCCTGGGAATAATCTTGCCCTCTCTCAATAAACTTGAGTATGACGGCGAGTACTGGCCAAAACACATCACGACAGTTGATGATGAAGATACATTATCCTGGATTGAACAGCACCTCTACCTTGTCACTCTTGAACCAAGAAGCTCCGGATATGATGTGTTGGATCATACAAGAATCAATGAGCGGTTAGCAAAGGATCTGGCTGACGCAACGGAACGGTGCTGGAATTCAATTCTGAATCATGATCTGGAAAGTTTTGGAAAATATTTTAGAGCGTCGTTTGAAGCACAGATAGCAATGTTCCCGAGTATGATCGATGATTTTATCTTAAAGACAATTGATAAGTATAAAGAAAGAGCGTACGGCTGGAAACTTTCCGGAGCCGGCGGTGGTGGATATCTCATACTTGTTTCTGAAAAACCAATTGCCGGCGCAATGCAAATAAAGATTCGAAGAAAACTTGATTAAGAATTAGCAATTCATTCAAAAAGGGTGTTCACCATGAACGTCTCGTCAATCGATTATACAATCATTATTTTGTATTTGGTTGGAATTGTCGGATTAGGAGTGTGGGCGGGCTTTAAAAGACGACAAGGTGGCGAGGGAAGCCATTACTTTTTAGCAGGGAATACACTGACGTGGCCGGTTATCGGGTTGGCTATGTTTGCGGCAAATATTTCCACAGTCCATTTAGTAAGTTTGGCAGAGTCGGCATATAAATATGGATTGATTTACGGCAACTTCGAATGGATGGCGGGATTCACACTCATTCTTCTCTCGCTATTTTTCGCACCGCTCTATTTGCGCTCACGCGTACCTACATTACCGGATTATTTAGAACGAAGATACAACCGTCATTGCCGCGATTGGTTGGCGATAATCTCTATTATATCAGCGGTTGTTATTCATATCGGAGTCGCTTTATATACTGCGGCTTGGGTATTGCGCGGCATCATGAATATTCCCCCCGGTGCAGAAATTTTTGGTATCGATGCTTTGATGTTCTTCATCATCGTGCTCGGTGTTCTTACCGGTATTTATACGATGATTGGCGGATTGCTCGCGGTTGTATTAACAGAAAGCGTACAGACAATATTGCTTTTGGCCGGTGCAATCTGTATCACTGTGGTTGGGTATATTAAAATTGGAGGATGGAACGTGTTAGTCCAGACGCTGAGCACACAACCGCATCCTCTGGCGGGAAAAGCAGGTTCCGGGATTATGTGGAATACAAGCAATTTTTTAAGTATGATACGTTCTGACGGCGATCCTTCCGGATTACCGTGGTACTCCATTCTTTTGGGATACCCGGTGCTCGGGATTTGGTATTGGGCATGTGATCAAACGATTGTACAGCGAGTTCTTGCAGCGAAGGATGAAAAACAAGCGCGCTTAGGACCATTGTTTTGTGCATTCCTTAAAATTCTTCCGGTATTCTTCTTTGTACTGCCCGGAGTTATTTGTGTAGCCCTTATTCAGAATAATTACTTTCATGGTGAAGCCCCGAAAGTGGCGGCTGATACCTATACATTCATGATCATGCATATGTTGCCAATTGGTCTGAAAGGCCTTATCACCGCTGCGATGCTTGCGGCGGCGATGCAGACCTGCTCAGCGGCGCTCAATTCTACAGCGACCTTGTTTTCCTATGACATATTCAAAAGGTGGCGTCCGAAGACCAACGATCACCAGCTCGTTATGATAGGAAAAATAACCACGGTTGTTGCCACAATTCTAGCCATTGTTCTATCACCGATCTTCGGTCATTACAATACTATTATCGAGGGATTGAACAAGTTGATCTCGTACATCGCTCCGCCTATCACCACCGTTTTTCTTTTCGGTGTATTCTGGAAAAAGGCGTCAGGCAGGGCTGCATATATGACATTGGTCTCCGGTGCCGTTCTCGGATTTGTCATGTTTCTCCTTGATTGGAATGGAGTGTATAGCGGAAACTTTATGATGACTGCGTTTTATCTGTTAGTTGTCTGCAGTGCCATCATGGTGTTCGCTTCTCACAGCCTTCCTGAACCGCTCAAAGAAGAAGCAAAATTACTGGTGTGGAAAAATTGGCGGGAGCCGTTAAAAGGTGAAGCACACGGACATGCTCTCGGGAATTATCGCATTCTCTCCGTCATTGTACTCATAACATTTGTTTGTTTGTATTATATATTTCGATAACAATGGGGGCGATAAAGTTGTGATTGCCAAAAAACGCGGGGCATATTTCAAACTCTTTGGTGGAAAGGCAGAACCTTACTATCAGAATGAGCATGAGATGTTTGACTCGGCTCACTAACGCTTTTTCCAAGACCCTCAAAAGTCTTGAATCCGCCCTTGCTATTCATTTTTTTCATTATAACTTTATACGTATTCATCAATCTCTAAGAGTTACGCCAGCAATGCAGGCGGGAATTACTAATCATATATGGGAATGGGAAAAATTATTGGGTGTACAACAAAATAAAAAGGCTGCTTAAACTTTAAGGATTATTATGCCCACTATAAATATTTGGCGCAATCGAAACATAGATAGAGATTACAATGAAATGAATATTGCCTTCTTTAAAAGCCTTTGTCCGATTTGCGGAGATAAACCACGTGAACTTTTTCTTGAGATTGAGAGCGAAAGACCGCTTGTCATAAATGTTAAAAAAGTATGTCATAATGAATTTATAAGTGTCATCAACAAGCACCTTCCCGATGATCTACAGCTTAAAGCTTGATTCCGCGTAAATTGTTAAAATTAAAACGTACCACTACCGGAAACAACAATAATTTGGATAGGGACCTTTATTATTGCATGCGTTGACATTCAGAAATTCTAAATTTCAGGAAATATCCAAACGAGTCAAACTTACTCGAACAATTTTGTTCGCAGTGAGCTATTTGTAAAATTCCTGCACACTTGTAAATCTCCTAATTGCATCTTAGATTGCTACCAATAATAGTATAATGGGAAGAAATCGTCTTATGCAGAAGAGACACTTATTTATTTTAGCAATCCTTATTGTCCCAATATTTATTGGTATAGGATGGCTTACTACAATTCTTGGTGTGTTTCATAAGGAAGAAAAAAACCAGCCTGTTAAGTTGTACTACGCAGATAATATTTCTCCCTCACATCAGCTGGCGATTGACGAGTTCAATCGCTTGTATGCAGGAAAGATTGAAGTCATTCCCGTTAATCTGCCTTTTTCGAAATTCAGTACGAACGAACGGAAAGAGTTGCTTACACGTTCACTTCGCAGCAAGAGCGAAAAACTCGATATCTTTGCTGTCGATTTGATTTGGGTCCCGCGTTTTGCAAAATGGAGTGAACCGCTGGATTCCTACTTTTCCATGGATGAGAAACAACGTTTATTGAAAGATGCTCTGAAGTCATGTGTATTTGAAGGAGCACTTGTGGCTATGCCGATGTACTTAGATGTTGGCCTTTTGTATTATCGACGTGATATTATTCGAAAATTGCCGGATGCAGATGCTGTTGAGAAGCGACTCCAGAAGTCGATGACCTGGGAAGAAATGGCACAATTGCGCAAGCGATTAACTTTTATGAATAGACCATTCTATCTTTTCCCAGCAAAAGATTATGAGGGATTGGTATGCAATTACCTCGAATTAGCAGTTGGTTATGATCCGGATTTTTTAAAATCGAACAAGTTCCATTTTCTTTCTCCATCAGCAGCGAAACCTCTTCAAATGATGGTTGACTTTGTGAACGATGGAACTACCCCTCATGAGGTTACGGATTTCGATGAATTCTTGTGCAATAAATACATGCTCGATCACGATGGTGTTTTCGTACGCAGCTGGCCTGATTTTGTCCAAAATTTACGTTCTTCGTACTCAGATCCATCTAAGCTCGAATACATTGCCAAAGCACCTCTTCCTCATTTCAAAGGAAGACCATCAACCTCTGTATTCGGCGGTTGGGATTTGATGATATCAAAATCTTCCACAAAGAAAAATGAAGCCATTGAATTCATTCGGTTCTTTCAAAGCGAAGCAATTCAACGAATGATATTTGAACGAATGGGATATTTGCCGGCTATCAATTCTGTCTATGAGGATAGTGTATTCCTGAGTACTCATAATGAATTGTCGTTTTTCCATCGATTACTCCGTCGTGGATTTCATCGACCTGCCCTTGTCGAATATACAAAGGTTTCAGATATAATTTCTCATTTTGCACATCTCGCAATCAAGCGAGAAATTTCTGTCGATCAGGCTCTGGCCCGTATTGATGAACTTATTCGTTCAAACGAAGTGCTGATCAAATGAAAAAAGAAAAACAAAACAATCCTCAACGGTTTCGGGACAGATATCATAAATATCGGATTGAAATCCGTCACATCACAGTCATTGCGCTGGTACTGATTGTTTTCCAGTTCATTGTTCTCTTCATGAATCAAAATTCACTCCGGAAAGTATTTGTCAAATCTCAGCAATGGTATCAGCAGGATGCCGCTGAACGTATTGCCAATCTGACCACTACTTCCATTGAAATGCTTTTAGAATCGAAAGGTTCGAAAGCAAAACTTTCTGATAGCGAAGAACGGAAAATCATTCAGGATTTTAACATCATTTTTAGCCAGCAATTGTTAGACAAAAACGTTCAAAGTGTATCTATCCTTATTCCACACGGGAACACAATCATTGCAATCGACGATGGTAAACAATTGTATGACTATTTGTTTGGAGAGACGAAAAGGATTCAAAGTTCGGATAGCATACATGCCGAGGCAATTCGATTGTTCCAATCGGTACAGGATACGCTTCGCAAAATAGAGCAAACCTATACTATCGTGGAACGGGAACAGATATTTCATGTCTTTATTCCGTTCGTTCCGCGGGGCGAATTTGTCGGTGCGGTATATATGAAGACTATTCCTGATCTGACATTTCTTACTGAGGAAATGTCGAAGAACTATAGTCAGACAGCGTTGGTTTATTCTGCTCTCATCATTGTTGGATTGCTTGCGATGTTCTATATCTCGACACGGACGCTTGCCGAGCGGAACGAGGTGCAGCGGTTGTTATTTGAAGAACAGAAATTGCACTTGGCAGAGCAAATCAATCATCAAAAAGAGATGCTTTTTACTAAGCGAATCTATCATACCCATCATAAGGCTGAAAAAATTGTCGGGTTTATTAAAGAGGATCTGCGAAGTTTAACGACTGAAAACATCGGCATCATAAAGAACCGCATCGGCAAATACGCCAGCTTCATTGCGCGGGTGATCTATGATATGAAATGGTATGATCCGCCTATCCAAACAATTCGAAGTCCGCTGTTTAGAACGAACGTGAATGAGGGTATTCAATTTATTGTGGAAAACATTTTTCAGCGAGTGTCGGATAATCGACCGACAACGAAGTTCGAACTTCAGCTTGATCCTATGATGCCTGAAGTTGCCATCAATGAATATGTTATTTGGGAAGTACTCGAACCAATTATCCAGAACAGTGTGGACCATGCTGGAGTAGAGAATAAAGTTGTCACCATAAAAACAGAATACAATCCTACGCTGAGGCAATCGATGATTACGATTGCGGATAATGGAAAAGGAATTCGCCCAGATCTTTTGGAAAGTGATGGGAGTGGAATCAAGAAAATATTCCAAGAACAAGTAACCTCCGGCACCATACCGGGTAAGGAACACTCTGGATATGGTTGTTATATTGCATATGAACTTGCAACACAGCGCTTCGGTTGGAAGATCGATGCAGAAAACCTGCCGACCGGAGGATGTAAATTTATCTTTATTGCACCGCATTAAGAAGACAAGAAAAGAGACACTATGCCAACTGATGAACGTATACAAGTCTTACTCATTGAGGATGAAGAGTTTGATGTTCGCCGAGTACGAAATACACTCAAACCATTCGAGCATCAAATCGAAATTCGCGAGGTTGTGTCGAATGGTGATTCGGCTTTAGAACTACTTGCGCAACACAATGAGAAATATGATGTAGTGATTATGGACCTCCAGATTGCCGGCGGTACTATGGGGGAAGCGCTGATAAGGGCAATTAAACGAATAGCACCTTCTCATCAAATCATCGTTATTACAAAGATGACTGTCAATATCACAGACTTTGATTTCGCGAATCGAATTCTTCAGGCAGGAGCATTTTGGTACTGTACCAAGTATCCCAGTGATATTGAAGATTATATTTATCAACCAACCGACTTCATCCTGAGTATTTTCAACGCGTATCAAAGGAAAAAGCTTGAGAGTGAAAAGTCACGGTCAGAAAAGAAGTTGCTGCGTAATGTCGAAGGTATGCTGTCCCGTACTAAAATACTCGGAGTTTCAGAACAAATCCAGAAGATTCGAGCACAAATCAAACAGTTAGCAGTGACCGATGCGACTGTGCTGATTTCTGGCCCTTCAGGTACAGGGAAAGAGCTGATTGCGATCAATATTCATTATGAAAGTAAAAGAAGATTAGAAAATTTTGTTACCATTAATTGCGGCAGTATTCCAGATGAATTGATAGAAAGCGAATTGTTCGGTTACGAGAAGGGCGCATTCACGGGCGCCAACACCACCAAGCCCGGCAAGTTCGAGCAGGCCGACACGGGCACGGTTTTCCTGGACGAAATCGGCGACGTGCCGGGG
>PLMS01000125.1 GCA_003142575.1 Ignavibacteriota bacterium | reverse complement strand
AATTCCTGACATCACTAACCAACCATGTTAAATTGAGATACTGCCAAAAAATGATTGAGTTTGTTTGTGAAAGGATTCTTCCGTATTTTTTAGAGGAATTTATCAACAAGAACAAATCCAGAATATGAGAGCAATCATCCCCGTTGCAGGTGTGGGCAGCAGACTCCGCCCGTACACATTCACAGTGCCGAAAGTACTCCTGAATGTTGCCGGCAAACCGATCATCGGGCATATTCTCGATAAAATTATTGAGGCAGGCTTTACCGAAGCTACCATTATCATCGGGTATCTCGGTGAGATGATCAAAGAATATGTNNCGGCATACCTTTTCCCGCAGCCCTATTCTCATCATGTTGGGCGATACGATCTTTGATGTTGATCTGAAGTCGATGATTAAGAACGATCAAACACAAATTGGTGTTAAACATGTGGATGATCCGCGGCGGTTTGGAGTTGCCGAAACAACCGACGGCATAATAACACGACTCGTAGAGAAACCGGAAGTTCCGAAGAGTAACCTTGCACTCGTCGGCCTTTACTATATCACGCAGCCGCAGCTCTTAGTGGATTGCTTGACGGAAATGATTCGAAACGACACACGTACGAAGGGCGAGTTCCAATTGACCGATGCACTTCAAATGATGATTGACCATGGCGAAAAGATGAAGACGTTCTCCATAGAAGGATGGTTTGACTGCGGTAAGCCGGAGACATTACTTTCCACCAACCGGCATCTTCTGGAACATCAGCCTGTGCCTCAGGCATTGAAAGGCGTCCTGATCCAACCGCCTGCTTTTATCTCACCAAAGGCAAAAGTTTCCAATGCTATTATCGGGCCCCATGCCACTATTGCTGAAAATGCAACAGTGGAAAATACCATTGTCCGCAACTCTATCATTAGCGAGGGGGCAACAGTGCTCAACTCGCTCATTGAAGATTCTATTATCGGCAACAATGCTGTCGTCCGTGGAAATTATAAACGAATTAATATCGGTGATTCATCTGAATTGGAATTTTACTGATCAACAGAGCATTGCGATCCAACCAGATCAATTTTTCGATCGAAATTAAATTTTATTTACTGAATCATCAACTTAGCACGGAGAAACAATGAGAAACTTATTTACTTCGGAATCGGTATCCGAAGGACATCCCGACAAAGTCTGCGACCAAATTTCCGATGCAGTACTGGACGCATTGCTTCTACAAGACAAAACATCGCGTGTGGCATGCGAAACATTCGTTACGACCGGCTTGGTACTCGTCGGCGGAGAAATCACTACCAAGGGATATATCGAAGTCCAGGAGATCGTCCGCAATGTTATTCGCGATATCGGTTATACAAAAGCCGGAGTCGGGTTTGATGCCGATTCATGCTCGGTCCTTTCTTCTATCCATTCTCAATCGCCCGACATTGCTCAAGGAGTGGATACCGGCGGCGCAGGCGACCAGGGAATGATGTTCGGATACGCCTCTTCGGAGACACCCGAGTTGATGCCGGCACCGATTATGTACGCGCACAAATTGATGTTTCAACTCGCTTCTGTTCGAAAGAAACAACCCACCCTGATGCCTTATCTTCGCCCCGATGCAAAGTCTCAGGTGACGGTCGAATACGACAACAATGGGAAACCCGTCCGTGTTGATACAGTTGTTATCTCCACTCAGCATGACCACGATGTGACACAAAAAAAGATTAAAGAAGATGTCATCGAGTTGATCATACGCAATGTTATTCCATCCGGAATGCTCGACAATAAAACACGCTACTTCGTCAATCCTACGGGCAGATTTGAAGTTGGCGGGCCGCATGGCGATAGCGGACTGACCGGGCGCAAAATTGTTGTCGATACGTACGGCGGACGCGCACCGCACGGCGGCGGGGCATTCTCCGGTAAAGACCCTACGAAAGTAGACCGCAGCGCTGCATATGCCGCACGTCATCTTGCAAAGAATATTGTTGCAGCAAAGCTTGCCACCGAATGTCAGATCCAGGTAGCATATGCGATCGGTGTGGTAGATCCTGTGTCCATTCAAATCAAGACCTTCGGCACCGGCATCATTCCTGATGCACAGCTCTCGGATTTTGTGATGAAGGAAATTGATCTCACGCCTCGCGGTATCATCAAACGGCTCGATCTGCGCCGTCCGATTTATCGCAAGACCGCAACATACGGTCACTTTGGCCGCAGTGAAAAAGAATTCACATGGGAAAAATTGGACTTGATAAAAACACTCCAGAAAGCAATCAAGTAAATAGTCGATCATTCGAACCACTTTTATTAAGAAATGAAAAGAATATGAATCACAAACCAGGAAAATTTAAAGTAAAAGATCTTTCACTTGCAAAAGCCGGCAAGCTTCGTATCGAGTGGGCAGAATCACGTATGCCCGTGCTCATGGCACTGCAGGAAAAATATTGCAAAACAAAACCGTTTCAAGGCTACAAAATTGCCGGATGTCTGCACGTAACAAAAGAGACGGCTGTGCTTGTGAAAACATTCGTCCAGGCGGGAGCCGAGGTGAGCTGGAGCGGCTGTAATCCGCTTTCAACCCAGGACGATGTTGCAGCGGCACTTGCTGATGAGGGCGTAAGCATTTTCGCATGGCATGGGATGAATGTGAAAGAATTCTACTGGTGCATTGAAGAGACATTGAAATTCAAACCCCACCTTACTCTGGATGACGGTGCCGATCTTATTTTCACCGTGCATAATAAACACAAAGAATTGATTCCGACCGTTATTGGAGGCACAGAAGAAACAACGACCGGTGTTCATCGTTTGCGTGCGATGGCAAACGATGGTGCGCTCCGATATCCTGTTATCGCTGTCAATGATGCAGAAACAAAATGGGACTTCGACAATGTGTACGGAACCGGACAATCGACGCTCGATGGTGTTCTTCGAGCAACAAGCGTCCTCTTGGCCGGCAAGAATATTGTTGTTGCGGGATTCGGACATTGCGGTAAAGGTGTTGCGATGCGGGCGAAAGGTCTCGGTGCAAATGTCATCGTAACCGAAGTGAAACCGACAGCAGCTCTGAAAGCGACACTCGAAGGGTACCGAGTCATGAAGATGGATGCTGCTGCAAAAGTTGGCGACATCTTCATCACAGCAACGGGAGTGAAAGACATCATTATTGAGAGACATTTCAAGTCCATGAAAGATGGCGCGATCGTTTGCAATACAGGACATTATGACTGCGAGATTAACATCCCTGATCTCGAAAAATTAGCGAAGAACAAGCGCGAAGTCCGCAAGGATAACGAGGAATACACCTTGAAGAACGGTAACCGAATCTTTCTGCTTGCGAAGGGACGCCTTGTCAATCTTGCCGCCGCTGAAGGACATCCGTCGGAAGTGATGGATATGTCGTTCGCGAACCAGTTCATGTCGCAACTCCGAATTGTGGAACTTCATAAAAAGGGGAAGCGATTGGAAAATAAGGTGTACGATATTCCGGCAGAGCAAGATCAGGAAATCGCCGGTGTCAAGCTCGCAACGATGGGCTATAAGATCGATAAGCTCACAAAGGAGCAAGCAACATACATCGATGATTATTCAGCCGGGACGTAAGGTCTTTTATACTATTTTCTTCGAGTACTACGCATACGGTAAAGGCATCTCGTAAAGAGCGGGATGCCTTTTTATTCTCTCACACCGAGATAAATTTTGATGGTTTGAGAAAAACTATTTTGACTTCGAGAAAAAGATAATTACGTTATACTATATGCCGCATGAAACTTGAACCGGCAGTGATGTTCTATATTTGAGAGGAATGAGTCATGGGAAAGAATCCAGCATCATACAAATTTGAGAAGCGAAAGAAAGAGATTGCCCGTCAGAAGAAGCAAGAAGAGAAGCGGCAGCGACAGATAGAGAAGAAGCAAGAGAAACCGAATGATCTGCCATTGATCTCCCCCGATGGAATCCCTATCACTCCACTTGAGGAAATTGATATTGATCTTCACATCGATGACGGCGATGATCCACTTCTATAATTGACAGTCACTTTACCTATGGATTTTTTTAGGTCGACGTGGTGCGGTCGACCTTTTTTGTTCGAGATCCTGTCTCAATCCACAGTGCAAGCTATTCTCTTTTACTTTGAATCCTTTTCCCATTGCCCGCATCCTATTCCTTGAAGAGTCATTCACCACTTTTAATTCAAGGAGAATAGTATGAAACAAAATATGGGTTCTCTTGACCGAGTTCTTCGCATCTGTGTTGCTCTGGTTATTGCTGTTTTGTATTTCACCGATCAGATGAGCGGAACCGCAGCTGTCGTTCTTGGTTTATTCGCTGTTATCTTCGCATTGACGAGCTTTGTCGGATTCTGTCCACTCTATGTTCCACTGAAGTTTTCGACAAGGAAAAGTAAAAAAACAGCAGCGTGATCTTTCACATAAGCCAAGGATAGTTGAGATTGGCATGAAGCGGTCCCACTCTCCAAGAATGTCTGCAAGATGACTTGCTATGACAATCCACAAAAGAACATCGATCTTGCCTTGTTCCAAAGTGCTAAGACACATACGGACAGAACTTGATTCAAGGTTGAATCTGGCAGCTTATCGGCACATGAGAAAACACCTGGAAAATTGTCCAAACTGTATGTGCTATTTGGACAGTCTCAAAAAGGTTGTGTATCTTTACAGACATCTTCCTGATTCACATCCGGGCATGACATCGCACAAAAAGTTATGGACAGCCCTGAGATGGGAAATGCGGTCACATGAATCATACAGAATTAGAAATGAATAAAAAATCAATCACAGGGAAACAAGCCCGCGTATGACAAAAGAAATTCACCTCAGACAAATGAAGGGCAATACACTTGCCGCTAAAGCGAATTCCAACCATTGGGTCATCATGGATACAAAAAATGAAGTCGGGGGCAGCGAAGCCGGCTCAACTCCTAAGGAACTCATGCTCATGGCGCTTGCTGGTTGCACATCGATGGACGTCATTCCGATTCTAAAAAAGAAACGCTCTCCTGTTGTTGCGTACGAATGCAATGTAAAAGGAATTGAGCGAGAAGAACATCCGAAGATATTTACCGAGATACATATCGAATATGTATTCTATGGGGACGGCATTAAAGCAGATGACGTGGAACGCGCGATCGATCTTTCAAAAACGAAGTATTGCTCAGTCTCTGCTCAATTAGCGGCAAGCGCAACAATCACGCACTCATTCCGCATTGAACCTGCAGCAAAGGCAACCGAATAGCTTAACCAGAGTATTCCCACATCACGCACTATGTGCATGGGAATGAAACCTACGGTATGATGATACCCGGCAGATATACAAAATTAGGGAATGCAACCGTATTCGCAAGCGATATGCATATCGCTCAGTGGAGAGCAGGAATGGAAGCTCAACGATCAAGGTGTTCCAATTAAAATAATGAAGAGTTGACAATCAATCGCTTACCGAATCAAAAAGACTCCGAAGAATTCCAATGTTTATTTTATTTACAACTGTTCCACCATGTTTATTAACGTATCCACACCCACAGGTTTTTGGAGAAAGGCATCGACATGGGCGTTCGCAATTTCTGCCGGCGAGTGTGAAGCAGCATACGCAGTCACCATAATCACAGGAAATTGAGGATTCTTTTCTTTCACGCGTTTTGTAAACTCAAGCCCATTCATCTGCGGCATTTCTAAATCAACAATGGCAAGATTGATAGGAGTACTCTCCATGAGCGCAAGTCCTTCAAGGCCATTCGACGCCTCCGAAACGCGGTACCCAAGATATCCGAATACTTCCCGAATTAATTCACGGAAAGATACATTATCTTCTACAATGAGAATGTGAGATCCACTTTTCATAAGTATCCACCTTTCGATTCGCTATAATAGTATGTAGCAAACCGAATGCAAGAAATTTGAGCTCCTATTTCCCGCTAAAAAAGGCAAATGTATAAGTTCACTACTTTGAATTTCTACAAAGCTTCAGTATCTTATAATCGATTATTTCACATTTTACTATAGAAAATCCTCGGAGAGAACACAATGGCATCAACATTGGATCAATTATGTATTAATACGATTCGCACGCTTTCCATCGACGGCGTCCAAAAAGCAAAATCGGGTCACCCTGGCATGCCAATGGGCATGGCACCGACCGCCTATATGCTTTGGACGAAACACCTGAACTACAATCCGGCAAACATGCACTGGCATAACCGTGACCGCTTTGTCCTTTCAGGCGGACATGGATCAATGCTCCTCTATAGCCTTCTGTATCTCACCGGTTATGATCTTCCACTTGAAGAATTGATGAAATTCCGTCAACTCGGCAGTAAAACACCGGGTCATCCGGAATACAGACACACCGACGGTGTGGAAGTAACCACAGGTCCGCTCGGACAAGGATTTGCAAATGGCGTCGGCATGGCGATCGCGCAAAAATATCTTGCCGCACGTTACAACAAACCAGGATTCAAAATTGTCGATTACACTATTTATGCAACTCTCGGTGACGGCGATTTGATGGAAGGCATCACAGGAGAAGCGGCATCGCTCGCCGGACATTTGAAATTAAACAATCTGATTTATTTTTATGATGACAACCATATCAGCATCGATGGTCCCACTGAATTATCATTTACGGAGGATCGCGGGAAACGTTTCGAAGCGTACGGCTGGCATGTATTGAAAGTAAAAGACGGCAACGATCTTAAAGCGATCGATAAAGCAATTCGACTTGCAAAGAAAGAAACCGGACGTCCTTCAATTATTATGGTACGGACACATATCGGTTATGGAAGTCCGAACAAACATGACACAGCCGAAGCCCACGGCTCACCGCTTGGCGAAGAAGAAGTGAAATTGACCAAAAAAGCTTATGGCTGGGATCCGGAAAAACAGTTTTATGTCCCAGAGAAAGCGTTAAAACAATTCCGCAAATCGATCGAAGTCGGGAAGAAAAAAGAAGCAAAGTGGAATACAAAGTTTGCAGAATACAAAAAGAAATATCCGGAATTGGCGACGGAGCTTGAAAGTATCCGAAGCGGTAATTTTGGCGAAGAGTGGAAGAAAGCATTGCCGAAATTTACGGAAGCTATGGCAACACGCGATGCATCCGGAAAAGTATTGACTGCCATTGCTCCGCACCTTCCATCGATGATCGGCGGTTCTGCCGATCTTACTCCCTCAAATAATACATGTGTAAAAAATATGGGTGACTTCCAGGCAAAGAGCTATGGGAACCGCTATATGCGATATGGTGTGCGTGAGCACGCGATGGGTGCTATTATGAATGGTATGGCAGTCACAGATGGTATTATTCCATACGGCGGAACGTTCTTCGTCTTTTCGGATTACATGCGGCCTGCCATTCGGTTGGCATGTATTATGGGTATTCGCCCGATTTACGTCTTCACACATGACAGCATCGGCGTGGGCGAAGATGGTCCGACACATGAGCCGGTTGAACAGCTTGCCGCACTTCGTTGCATTCCCAATATGACTTCCATTCGTCCGGCTGATGCAAATGAAACGGTTGCCGCTTGGAAGTTTGCTCTTGAATATAAAAACGGTCCTGTTGCGTTATTATTGACGAGACAGAAGCTGCCAACCCTCGATAGAGCAAAATATTCCTCTGCTGAGAATCTCGTGAAAGGTGCATACATACTTATCGAGAACTCCTCCACACCCGATCTCATTCTTATCGGCACTGGTTCTGAGGTTCCGCTTGCACTTGGTGCATACGACCAATTGATCAAAGAAGGCAAGAAAGTACGAGTCGTGAGCATGCCGTCGTGGGAATTATTCGAACGGCAGTCGAAAGAATACCGCAATTCTGTTCTTCCTACCAATGTGAAAAAGCGTATTGCAATCGAAGCTCTCGTTCCGATGGGCTGGGAAAAATATGTCGGCGACAGCGGAAAAATTATCGGCATGAATTCATTCGGTACTTCTGCTCCTGTGGATGCGATCTTCAAGCATTTCGGATTCACGATAGAGAATGTTATAGCAAAAGCAAAGGAGATACTTTCCTAATTGTTTGACAATGAAACTCTTACGATGAACCGATTTCTCTATTGTCTTATTCTATTTTTTTTTATTGGAACTGCTTTCGCCGAGAATCGTGATCCGAAAGAGACTTCTGTTGATCCAGCACATGCTGACAGGATCATCACTGATTCCATTCCTACTCTTTCGCAGAACGAACAAGAAGGAAGCTCGAAGAGCAGTCTATATCTTCAGTTTAGTACCAGCGGGTTATATTCATGGCTCAGGGATTGGAGGACACAAAACCTACAACTCGACGGAACAAGTCCATCAACTCTGTCCATGATATTTGGAGCTGAATGCGGCTATGTTATTAATAAATATTTTCAGATTGGTTTAGGTTACGAGTTTTTCTTTACAACCAAGATCACAACTCAGCAAGCAACTGGTGATCAAATCAGTAGCACATTTTTCTATGGATCCATCAGAGCGGAGATGCCGCTTGAATCCGTCCCTGACCTTAGTTTATTTGCCAACCTTGACATTGGTTCAATTACAGCGACTGAGGCTTTGGAAAACTATTCTTCTTATGGGAATTTAAGCAGAGCCGGATCGACCATGGGATATCGGATAATGCTCGGCGCCCAATATTTTTTGGTAGATAATTGGTCTATTATGGCTGGAGGTGGATATCTTTTTGGAAAAGTAAATAAGGTAACCGTGAATGGACAAACCTGGCCCAATTACTCACTGGACTTGTCTGGTTTCGCACTTCGTTTCGCAGTCAATTATCATTTCCCGTTCTAGAAGACCAGCATGACCATGTCGCCGCATTCCGACACACCACCATTTTCTCGATGCCTGCGGACAATCTACTCCGTCGAAGTTTCCTCACCGCAATGACTCTATGAATCCTTCCCTCGATGTTCCCATGCACAGTCCAGAATTCCGCAAACAGCGCGTCATCAACTGGATGTCGCTCGGAGTTCTGTACGCGTTCTTCTATATGACGCGTTACAATTACACCGCGGTTGCTCCCACTCTGGCGGACTTACTTGGCTGGAAGAATACAGATCTTGGTGTATTCGAGACGATCATGCCGCTTGTGTATGGACTTTCCGTTGTTTTGAACGGTCCTTTCGCTGATCGCATCGGCGGGAAAAAAGCATTTCTCTTCGGAGCCATCGGTGTTGCAATTATGAACTTTCTGTTCGGTCTTGCGGGTCTCGCCGTTATTTCTCCCGCAGTCTGGGAAGGAATCGGCATAGCGCGCCATGTTGTCATTCCTGCATCTCTTCAATTCGGATTATCAGGCGGAATGATTCTTACGCTGATGGCAATCGTTTGGGGATTGAATGGATTCTTCCAATCATTCGGCGCGCTTTCGATTGTGAAAGTTAACGCGCAGTGGTTCCACGTCCGCGAGCGAGGCACCTTCGCTGGAATTTTCGGTGTGCTGATTCGCTTGGGATTGCTGTTGGCATTCCAGGGTGTGCCGCTTATTTTACTCTTTCTTCCGTGGCAGTACGCGTTTTGGATTCCAGGTGCATGCGTATTGGTGCTCTTTGTCATCAACTATTATTTCATGCACAATTCACCTAAAGACGCGGGATTGGGTGACTTTGAAACTGGCGACGATATTGAAGACAGCGACGGCAAGCCGTCGTCTCTCAAGTACGTCCTCGCTAAAGTTTTCGCTTCGCGCGTGATGTGGATGATCGCTCTTGGTTCTATGATGATCGGTTTCGTGCGCCGGAGTGTAGTGGATGCGTGGTGGCCAAAATATTTTGTGGATTTCCATGGCGCAGACAAAGCACACTTCGCGACATATCTTCCCTACATAATTGCGACGTGGGGAATTGCGCTCTTCGGCATCGCTGGCGGCTTTGTGTTCGGTATCGCTTCCGACCGGACATTCGGTGGACGGCGCGCACCAGTGATCAC
>PLMS01000071.1 GCA_003142575.1 Ignavibacteriota bacterium | reverse complement strand
CACTCGGCAAGCACAATATTAAAACAAGCAGTGTACGGTTTGCCCGAATGGAATTTTAATCAAATCAAGTCAGCTGCTCTCATTGCAAATCCTGGTTGTTACCCGACAAGCGCTATTCTTCCGCTTGCTCCATTGTTGAAGGAAGGTGTTATTGAACCGAAAGGAATTGCTGTGAGTTCGCTCTCAGGTGTCTCCGGCGCAGGAAAGAGCGCATCTGTCGATATGTCGTTCGCGGAAGTGAACGAATCGGTTCGAGCATATAAAGTTGGTGTGCATCAACATCTTCCGGAAATTCGTACGGTTTTAAAGATGCTCTCGGGCGTACCGCCTTCGCTCTCATTTGTGCCACACCTTCTTCCGATAACGCGGGGCATCTACACGACTATCTATGCGACGCTGTTAAAACAGCTTGATGATCAAGCGATACTTGCTATCTATGAAAAGTATTATGGGAAAGCGCCGTTCGTTCGTTACTCGGCATCAGCAATTCCAGAAATAAAAAATGTTAATTATACAAATTTTATCGATATCGGATTCCGTGTTAATCAGGAAGACGGGCAGATCGTCGTTCTTTCCGCTATCGATAACCTGATCAAAGGTGCGGCGGGACAGGCAGTACAAAATATGAATATCATGTTTGGATTTGAGGAAACAGAAGGATTGAAGTAATGGAACTTGAAACAATTCAGGAATGTGACGGCGGTGTGACTGCTGCTCAAGGATTCGTTGCCGGCGGATTATACTGCGGGATACGAAAAGCAAAAAAAGATATCGCACTTGTTCGATCGACAAAACCTGCACGTACTGCCGGTGTGTTCACGTTGAACAAGGTTGTGGCAGCGCCGTTGCTGGTGGATAAGCTGCAGCTTCAGAAGTCAAACCTGTGTTCTGCCATTGTTGTGAACAGCGGCAACGCCAATGCATGTACAGGTGAACAGGGAATGAAGGATGCATGGACGATGGTCGATATGACGGCGAACGCTCTTCATCTACCGCGAGAGCAAGTGCTTGTTTCTTCCACTGGAGTGATCGGACAATATCTCCCAATAGAAAAAGTCATAGAAGGAATTCGTGAGCTTTCCACTAAACTTTCAATAGATGGAAACAAAGATGCCGCTGAAGCGATCATGACAACAGATCTTTTTTCGAAAGAGTGTGCCGTTCGTTTCAAAAGTGGTTCATCTGTTATCACGGTGGGCGGGATGGCGAAAGGGTCTGGAATGATTGCGCCGAACATGGCTACGATGCTGGCGTTTGTTACGACTGATGCTGCCATTGCACCCTCGGCTCTGCAAGCGGCTTTGAATGCTGCGAACAGTCATTCTTTTAACTGTATTTCTGTCGATGGCGATATGAGCACGAATGATATGGTGCTCGTGCTTGCCAATGGTTTGGCAAAAAATGAAGAGATCCGGCAAAACACTCTTGCATTCCAGCAATTTCTCACTGCATTGGAATATGTTCTCATCAAACTTGCCAAGATGATTGTACGCGACGGCGAAGGTGCGACAAAGTTCGTGGAAATTATCGTCCAAGGTGCTCGAAGCGAAGAAGAAGCAATGCAAGCGGCGCGCTCAGTGGCAAATTCTAATTTGGTAAAAACTGCACTTCACGGTGCGGATGCAAATTGGGGACGTATTCTTGCCGCTGTCGGGTACTCCGGTATTGAATTTAATCCGGCGAACGTATCGATCAGTTTTAACGGCCTGCCGGTCTTCAAACCGAATTACGAAATTGTCCTCGATGAAGAAAAAGCAAAAGAGGCGCTATCACAAGAAAACATCACTGTATTGATCAACCTGAATCAAGGTTCCGCTGAAGCGCACTTCTGGACATGCGATTTGACAAAAGAATATGTGAATATTAATGCGAGTTATAGATCATAAAGACATAGAATTTTGAAGATGAAATATAGAACATAATAATTAGCTGTTAATGCTAAAAGTTCAAAACTCTTAACCGATTACTGAAAAAATAATATGATCGATACTCAAACAAAAGAAGAAGTCCTCATTAAGGCGTTACCGTACATTCAAACGTACGAGGGCAAAACATTCGTCATCAAGTACGGCGGCGCGGCCATGAGGGATGAACGTCTGAAGGTGACATTCGCTCAGGATGTGACGATCCTGCGAAAGATAGGCATCAATATCATCATTGTGCATGGCGGCGGAAAAGATATTACCGATCTTGCAGCTGCACTGAATATTGAATCGCGATTTGTTGATGGTCAACGCTATACCGATGAACACATGGTGGATGTGGTGCTGATGGTGCTTGCAGGAAAGCTGAATAAAGAAATAGTGAATCTTGTTAATTCAAACGGCGGGAATGCAATTGGATTGTGCGGTGTGGACAACGGATTGCTCAAGGCAAAGCGGAATTCAGAAAAGGATCTTGGTTTGGTGGGAGAAGTAAATTTTGTGAACGTATCTTTTCTCAACTTACTTCTCAACAATGGAATGATGCCGGTGATCGCCCCGCTTGCCGTAGGAGAGGACGGTAAAATTCTTAACATTAATGCCGATCTCGCAGCAGGTGCCATTGCATCGGAATTGAAAGCGGAAAAACTGGTGTACCTAAGCGATATTGAAGGTGTGCTCGTGGATCAGAAGCTTATTTCATCGCTCACGCATTCGGATGCGGAATCGCTCATCGACCGTGGTGCTATTCATGGCGGAATGATTCCAAAAGTACGCTCGGCGTTCACAACGCTCGATCGCGGTGTTCGCAAGGTTCACATTATCGACGGGCGCATCAAGCATTCACTGCTGCTTGAAATTTTCACTGACGAAGGAATTGGAACCCAAATGATACACGAATCATAGGGAACACGCATATGGAAAAACAGCGACGCCATCTGGCAATCAAACAAATCATTGCCAACCGTACTATTAACACACAAAGCGAGTTAGCATCGACCATGCGGAAAGAAGGATTTAAAACAACTCAGGCGACGCTCTCGCGTGATATGAAGGAGCTTGGTATTGCATGGGTGTATACTCCGAGTGGTGCAAAGTACATGCTCAATCCGGAGCAGGAAGAAGAACGGCTGACAACGCTCATCGGTATGGAAGTCGAAAACATTGAAGCGAATGAGACTGTGGTAGTTGTCAAGACGCTTCCCGGTCGTGCACAAGGTGTTGCAGAAATTATTGACCATCTTCGGTTGCCATCTGTGCTTGGCACACTTGCCGGCGATAATACAGTGTTCATTTTGCCGCGTTCAATCAAGAAGATCGGAGCAACTATTCAAGCACTGCGCGATGTGCTCGCTAAGACAAAACAACGATAACCGTCTTTACCACGCACGGTTTCAGAGGAATATACTTTCATGGTTGTTCGTACTATTGACATTGCGCATCCACCGCTGAAATCTGATGATGCTGAACAATTGTTGGAAAATGAATTGCGGAATGCCCGCTTATCAAAAGAACGATGTGTGTTGAAGGTGATCCATGGTTACGGTAGTCAAGAGCGGCCCGGTGTGTTAAAGGAAGTCGTTCGCAATTGGACGTATCGAAACCGTGCGAAGCTGTTAGCAGTTATTCCTGGAGAAGAATATCACATGTTTGATGCGAAGACGATCGAAATGCGGAAGGCGTGCGGACAGATGTTCGATCCCGATCTCGGCGCGAGCAATCCCGGTATTACATTGATTTGGATAAAATGAGGTTTTGAGAAGTTTCCGCCAGAGGCGGATGCACCTATGGCGCAGAGTTGATGTGCAGCAGTTGAGCTGAAAAGCCTTTAGAAATAATTTTAACACTTGGAATAGTAGAAAATAAATCTTAGGAGAATGAACGTGAAAAAGGAACGCATTGCCGTCGCATATTCCGGCGGTCTTGATACCTCAGTCATTGTGAAATGGCTGCAGGAAAAATACAACGCGGAAATTATCACTGTCACAGGAAATCTGGGACAGAAAAAGGAACTGATCGGTGTGAAAGAGAAAGCACTGAAGACCGGTGCAAAGAAAGCATATGTCCAGGACCTTCGCAAGGAATTTGTGGAAGAGTACATCTATCCCGCACTCAAAGCCGGTGCATTGTACGAATACAACTATCCGATGGCAACAGCGATAGGGCGTCCCTTGCTTGCGAAATCTTTGGTAGAAGTTGCGAAGAAAGAAGGATGCACGGCGGTTGCGCACGGTTGTACTGGAAAAGGAAACGATCAAGTCCGCTTTGAAGTCGCTGTGGCGGCGCTTGCTCCGGAGTTGAAAGTGCTGGCTCCTGTGCGCGAGTGGGAATTCAAATCGCGCGAAGAAGAGATTGCCTATTGTGAAAAGCATGGCATTCCGGTTTCTGCAACGAAGAAGAATCCATACTCCATTGATGAAAATCTCTGGGGCACTGCCATCGAGTGCGGTGTGTTAGAAGATCCGATGGTCGAGCCGCCTGCCGATGCATACCAACGTACCGTACCACCCAATCTCGCACCGGACGAACCGACGAGAGTGATGATTGAGTTTAAAGATGGTGTTCCGATTGGATTGAATGGCAAAAAAATGTCCGGTGTTCAGTTGATAGACCACCTCAATGACATCGGCGGTGCAAACGGTGTCGGCAGGCTTGATCTTGTCGAGAACCGATTGGTCGGCATCAAATCGCGCGAGGTATACGAAGCTCCGGCTGCAACTATTCTCCATTTTGCACACCGTGAACTTGAACGCCTTGTACTCGACAAAGATACCTCACACTTCAAAGCGAAGCTTGCCGCCGATTATGCCGATATGATTTATAATGGCCTGTGGTTCACACCGTTGCGCGTTGCTATGGATGCATTTGTGAATGAGACGCAGAAAGTCGTTTCCGGTTTTGTGAAAGTAAAACTCTACAAAGGCAACATCGATATAGCCGGACGCACATCGCCCTCTTCGCTTTATGACACAAAGCTGGCAACCTATACAGAAGAGGATTCGTTCGATCACAAAGCGAGCATCGGTTTCATTAAAATCTATGGCTTACCGGTGAAGACGTTTTATTCAGTGAACAAACAATTGCTCAAGAAGAAAAAGAAGTAATCCAAGAAGTAAGTTTTTACTATCAAAAAGCTATTCTATGTTATAGGATGGCTTTTCTATTTTGGGTTTGTGCTTGAATTTCATCTCATTTCTTGATTGATTGATACTGGTTGTTAACTCAAAAATTAGGAAGTCTCATGGTTCGTTCAATCATCACAACATTTTTTTTTACATCAAGTCTCTTAGCTCAAAGCAAAGTTGACACGGTCCAACTGCTGCCACCTATCCAAGCCAACATAAAGAAAGACACACTTTTCTTGCAAGTACAGCGTCCGGATAAAGATACTATTTGGACATTTGCCTCGCATTATCGGATAGCCGCTTGCACACGTCCGGATGCGAAAGCATTCATCAACGGAAAGCAAACAAAAGTATATGCAAGCGGAGCGTTTGTTGAACTTGCACACATTAATGTCGATACAAATATTATTCGTTTCACCGTAAAGTCAACAGCCGGTGATTCGTTGTGGAAGGAATTTGTCATCATTCGTCCCGAACCGATGAAGAACTCGCCGCACGACACGCTTGTCATCGAACAAGCTATGATGGAACCATCCGAAGATATGTGGTTGACAACAGGCGATGTGCTGGAAGTAAAATTTAAAGGAAGCCCGGGATGGGAAGCATCATTTGATATTCCGAAAGTTGAATCAGAAATTCCAATGCGCGAAGTGCCGCCAAGCGAAGGCGGCGGATTTACAGGCATCTACATCGGCCGCTACAAAGTAAAACCGACCGACGAAGCGCATGAAGTGCAGATCAAATTCCGGCTGAAGAAAGGTTTCTGGAGCCGTGAGAAAGCATACTCTACAGCGAAGATTTCCATTCTCCCAAAAGAATTACCGCGCGTTGCAGAAGTCATTGGCAAGCGTCCGTATCTCAATGCTGGGCTTGGTGAGGATCGGCTTGGTGGTTCAAAACTTGGTTTTCTTCAAGCGGGTGTGCGGGTAGAGGTGACAGGAAAAATCGGATCGCAGTACCGCGTACGATTGTCAGAAATAATGGATGCATGGCTGCCGGAAGAATTTGCGAAACTCTTACCGCCTGATACACCGCTGCCACGCTCGTTGGCGGGTGCTATTTCTGCAACCGGCAGTAGTACGGAAGATATTGTTACGGTTGCTCTTTCTGAAAAGCTTCCTTTCACAAGCGAGCAGTCAGTCAATCCCAATGCAATTATTGTGGATGTCTATGGTGCAACATCGAATACAAATTGGATTTCGCAGCAGCTTTCTGCAAAAGGAATCGAAAGCATAACATGGAAACAAGTTGCTGCAGACCAGTATCAGATCATCATCAATCTTCTGCATCCACATTGGGGGTATGATATTGATTATGCAGGTAATTTGCTGCGCGTGAAGATCCGTCGCGCGCCAATGATGGCGTCGCCCGATTCAGTTCTTTCCGGACTCACCATTGCCGTTGATGCAGGACATGGCGGCGACAATCACGGTGCAATCGGTGCAACGGGTGTACAAGAAAAAGATATGACCATCTCGATGGTTCATTACGTTGATTCTATTCTAACTGCCCAGGGTGCAAAGGTTGTACTAACACGAACGGAAAATGACGGCGCTGCAATGTCCGAGCGTATCGATAAAATTGTTCGCTCAGGCGCGCGCCTGCTGGTAAGTCTTCATTGTAATTCTGCCGGTGATGCCTCCGATCCGCTTGCTCTTCGCGGGGTCAGCACGTACTACCGACATATTGGTTTTAAACCGCTTGCCGACATTATGTATGATAAGATGCTTGCTATCGGACTAAAACAGTTTGGTGTTGTTGGCGGTTTTAACTTTATGCTTAACTCACTCACACAAATGCCTAATGTCCTCGTGGAAACGGCTTTTCTCTCCAATCCTGAAGATGAAATGCTTTTGTTAGATGATGGATTCCGAAAGAAGGTAGCGGAGCAAATTGTAAAAGGACTTGAAGAATTTGTGAAAATGAATGCAGATGAATCGAAAATTGCAAAGGATAAACTAAGAAGTAAAAAGTAGAATAATGTTTATTTTGCATTTTTCTTTTTTACTTCGCGCCATTGTTCCCTCCAACAAATTTGAGTAAATTGATTAAATTAATTTTTTATCAACCCTTATTATATGGACGCCGGTTATGCCAAATCAAACGCTTTGGGGTGGACGATTCAAAGAACCCCTCGCTGAAATTGCACTGAAGTTTTCTTCTTCCATTGAATTCGATAAACTTTTGTACGAAGAAGACATTGCAGGAAGTATCGCCCACGTCGAAATGCTTGCCGCATGTAAAATTCTTACTGCAACAGAAGGACGGCGCATTCGCACAGCCCTGAAGGCAATCCAAAAAGAAATTGAAACTGGAAAATTCAGGTTGACGTCCGAGTATGAAGATGTGCACTCGGCAATTGAACAACGGCTGACGCAGAAAATCGGTGCGCTTGGCGGAAAACTCCACACCGCCCGCAGCCGCAACGATCAGATTGCACTCGATGAACGCATCTTCCTTCGCTCGGCTATCCGTGAAATCAGTAAACTTGTCATTAATCTTCAGCGCGTGCTGCTCTATAAAGCGGAAAAGAATTTTGGTGTTTTAATGCCGGGCTATACCCATACGCAGCGTGCGCAAGCCATTATGTTGTCGCATCACCTGCTGGCGTATATCAGCATGTTGGAACGCGACTTCGAGCGCTTGCAGGATTGCAGCAAGCGTTTGAATAAATCTCCGCTTGGCGCTGCGGCATTTGCCGGAACACCGTTCCCGATCGACCGTGCATTGGTAGCGAAGAAATTAGGCTTTGATGGTATCGTGGAAAATAGTATTGATGCCGTGAGCGATAGGGATTTCATTCTTGAATTCATCTCTGCATGTAGTTTGATGATGATGCACCTGAGCCGTTGTGCAGAAGAGCTCGTGCTTTGGACCTCG
>PLMS01000051.1 GCA_003142575.1 Ignavibacteriota bacterium | reverse complement strand
CCACCTTTTGAACGTTACCAATTGCTTAAATTCCATAAAGATACTTGATAAAAACGTGAATGAAATTACCCTGCGAGCCCCCTCAAGCAGTAAAAATCGCGGTTCATGGTGAAAGCGAATACGGGTACGCCACAGGTGGGAATATAAAAACACCCGGTCTTCCTGTCAAGCGACACTATCAGGAATCAGATACCTGCCTCGAATATCCTGAAAAGTCAACAGACGACACAGGAATCGTGCAAGAAGGATGGTGATGGCTAATTGGCGCACTTTGTGCAAATTAAAATCGGAGAAGCTCCTGTAAATAATAGCCGTTGACAATCCCAGATCTAATGAATATATAGTCAATGAGCGAGAGTGGCGGAACTGGCAGACGCACTGGACTTAGGANNTCGAAGACGTCAGTCCGATAAAAAAGAAAATACTGTTTGATATTTCATGGTTAGAGGTCAAGAAGGAATTAGACACAGTCTACAAAGACGTGGCCAAGAAAGCCAAGATTAAGGGCTTTCGGCAGGGGAAAGTGCCGAGGGATATGCTCGAGTCCCTGTACAAAGAGCACGCAGAAGAAGAGACCGTATCGAATCTGGTAAATCGATATTACTGGGAAGCTTTAAAGGAAAATAAAATAAACGCTATTTCGCAACCGGACATAGATCAGAAGGGTATAGAAACAGAGAAGAACTTTACTTTTACCGCTATCGTGGAAGTGGAGCCGGTCATCGACCCCGCGGGGTATATTGGTCTCGAGCTTGAGAAAGAGAATAGCGAAGTTAAGGATTCTGATGTTGATGCAAGACTTGACGAAATCCGCGATATGTTCAGCACAATGGAAGAGGTAGATGTTGATAGGGGGGTATCGGAGGGCGATTTTGTAGTTATTGATTTTGAGGGTTTTGTGCAAGGTAAGCCCGTCAAGGAGATGAAGGCGGAAAATTACCTGCTGGAAGTCGGATCCAAAAGATTTATGCCTGGGTTCGAGGATCAGCTCATCGGTTTGACAAAGAACAAGACGGCACAAATAACTATCAAGTTACCCGATGATTATCATGCGAAAAACTTAGCGGGGGAAGAAATCGTATTTTCAGTAACATTGAAGAACATTAAAGAGAAGAAACTTCCTGAAATAGATGATAAGTTCATTAATAATTTTGACAAGTATGAAAGCTTGGACGATTTGAAGAAGGATATCAGGAAGACACTTGATGAAGAAAGAATCGGCAGAGAGAATTCGGCCTTCAAGAGTCTCATAATAGACAAACTGCTCGAGAGCAATCAGTTTGAGGTGCCACAGGCATTCGTAAATCGTCAGGTCGCATATATGATTGATGATACGCAAAAAAGACTGGCAAAGCGTGGTATGAAGCGTGATGCGACGCCAGAGCGATACAAGGAACTCTATGACCTTTACAAGGACGAAGCCTCGAAGATAGTAAAAACTATCCTTCTCCTGAAAAATATAGGCGAGAAGGAAGCCATTACCGTATCTGACCAGGAAATTGAAGATAAGATAAGAGAACTGGCACAATTGCGAGGACAGGATTACGATTCGTTGAAGGAATCTTTGCAATCGGAAAAAATGGTGGATGATGTAAAAAGCGAGATTTTGAACGCAAAGATATTTGCATTCATAGAAGATAAAGCTAAAGTAGAAATGGTTAAGAAATAGATTAAGGAAGGCGAAAAATGCCCTTAATTCCAATGGTAATCGAACAGGATGGACGAGGCGAAAGAGCCTTTGATATTTATTCAAGGCTCCTCAGAGACAGGATAATCTTTTTGGGTACGGCGATTGATGACGATGTCGCAAATCTGATTATTGCACAGATGCTTTATCTCGAATCTGACGATCCCGACAAGGAAATATTCTTTTATCTGAATTCGCCCGGAGGCAATGTAAGTTCGGGAATGGCGATATACGATACTATGCGGTATATAAGACCTTCCGTTTGCACAGTTTGCATGGGTCAGGCGGCAAGTATGGGGGCATTGCTCCTTGCAGCCGGTGAGAAGGGCAGACGAACTGCCCTGCCTCATTCAAGGATACTGATCCATCAGCCGCTTGGCGGGTTCTATGGTCAGGCAACCGATATAGATATACAGGCACGCGAGATTCTGCGTATGAAAGAAGAATTGAACGTAATCCTTGCAGACCTGACGAGCCAACCTCTTTCGAAGATACAGATGGACACCGAGAGGGACTACTACATGACATCCGAACAGGCAAAGGAATATGGTATCATTGATGAGATCATTGTAAAGAGGCAAGTCCCGAACTGAGAAAGAGGTATGGCGGATGGTGAGAAAAAGCAAGGATAGTCAGGGCGGTCAAGGGGTCTTATTCTGTTCGTTCTGTGGAAAGAATCAGAACGAGGTAAGAAAACTGGTTGCCGGTCCGGCTGCATATATATGTGATGAATGCATTGAACTTTGCCGATGCATTGTTGAAGAAGAATGTGAGCCGACAATCAGTGAGGAGTTTCAGAAAGGCATACCGGAACCTCGGAATATAAAGAAATTCCTCGATCAGTATGTAATAGGACAGGAAAGGCCTAAGAGGGTTCTTTCTGTTGCTGTTTACAATCACTACCGCAGGTTATTCTCGAATGTGGACCTGGACGGGGTGGAAATACAGAAAAGCAATATTTTATTGATCGGTCCTACCGGATCGGGAAAGACGCTTCTTGCGAAGACCCTGGCGAAGCTTCTCAATGTCCCGTTTACAATAGCCGATGCGACAACTCTGACAGAGGCCGGGTATGTGGGAGAAGACGTGGAAAACATCATCCTCAGTCTCCTTCAGAATGCTGATTACGACGTGGAAAGGGCATCTAAAGGGATTGTGTATATAGATGAAATTGACAAAATCGCAAAGAAATCGGGAAATCCTTCTATCACAAGAGATGTTTCAGGAGAAGGCGTGCAGCAGGCGCTTCTGAAGATAATAGAGGGGACGCTGGCGAATGTTCCTCCGAAAGGGGGCAGAAAGCATCCACAGCAGGAATTTATCCAGGTTGATACGACGAACATATTATTTATCTGCGGCGGAGCCTTTAATGATCTGGAAGACATCATTTCGAAAAGACTCAGTGCGTCAAGCATGGGGTTTGGCGCCGATGTCAAAAGCAAAAAGCATAAGAAGATAGGCAATCTCCTATCGGAAGTTCAGCCGGAAGACCTTCTTAAGTTCGGCATGATTCCGGAATTTATCGGGCGTTTGCCAGTGGTTGCCACCCTAAACGAATTGGATCAGGAGGAATTGGTAAAGATATTAATCGAACCAAAAGATGCAATCACAAAACAATACAAAGTATTATTTGATCTGGAAAACGTTAAACTGAAATTTACTGATGGAGCTCTGCGAGCCATAGCCAAACTATCCGTTGAAAGGAAATCAGGCGCACGCGGATTGAGATCCATTCTGGAGAATACGATGCTTGATATCATGTATGACTTGCCTTCCAGGAATGATGTAAGGGAGTGCGTGATTACGGAAGACGTCGTCATGAACAAGGAAAAACCAATATTGATTTTTGAAACAAAAGCAGAAACTGCATAAAGAAGAGACTGATATATGGGAAATAGAGATATGTTTGATTTTTTGAAGAACAAGGAAAATGATCGTGAGCAAATGACAATGCCGCTATTGCCGTTGAGAGACGTCGTCGTATTTCCGCACATGATAGTGCCGCTTTTTGTAGGCAGAGAGCGCTCCATCGCCGCACTTGAATCCGCCATGAAAAGCGAAAAAGGTATCTTCATGGTGGCGCAGAAGAGCGCCCAAAAGGATGAACCGGCGGAAAGCGACATTCATAAGGTGGGCGCCATAGGGGTTATTATCCAGCTCTTGAGGCTTCCGGACGGCACAGTAAAGGTGCTTGTGGAAGGGAAGAAGAGGGGCATAATAAGAGAGTATCTGGCAAATGAAGAGTTCTTCCTGGTAAATGTTGAGGAGATCGAGGATCTGGATGACAAAAATCAAGTAAAGGCTGAAGCCTTGACGAGAAACATCCGTGAATCTTTTGAGAACTACGCAAAGCTGGGTAAGAAAGTGCATATGGAGATGGTCACCACAATTGCGTCCATTGACAGTCCTTCGAAATTGGCGGATGTCGTTGCTTCTCATATAAGCCTCAAGCTTGAGGAAAAGCAAAAACTATTGGAGATATTCGATGTCAACGAAAGACTCGAAGCCGTCTACGAGCTGATGCTCGGAGAGATCGAGATAATGGAGGTTGAAGAGAAGATAAAGCGGCGGGTCAAGAAACAGATGGAGAAGACGCAGAAAGACTACTATCTCAACGAGCAGATGCGAGCCATCCAGAAAGAGATGGGCGAGAAGGATGACTTCCGGAATGAAATAGCCGAACTCGAGAAAAGACTAAAACAAAAGAAATTATCGGAAGAGGCGCATAAGAAGGTCAGGCATGAGATTAAGAAACTGCAGATGATGGCTCCCATGTCTGCTGAAGCGACGGTGGTGAGGAATTACATCGACTGGCTCTTGGATATGCCGTGGGCCGAGAAGACGGAAAATAAACACACACTCAAGGAATCCGAGGTAATTCTCGAGGAAGATCACTATGGCTTAAAACAAGTGAAGGAGAGGATTTTAGAATACCTGGCCGTTCAATCTCTTGTGAAGAAGAATAAAGGCCCCATACTTTGTTTTGTTGGGCCCCCGGGTGTCGGAAAGACTTCCGTGGCAAAATCAGTGGCTCGCGCAACAAACAGGAAGTTTGTCAGACTTTCGCTGGGCGGCGTCAGGGACGAAGCGGAGATTAGGGGACACAGACGAACATATATCGGGGCTCTGCCCGGCAAGATAATACAGCTGATCAAGAAGGCGGGATCCAATAATCCTGTATTCTGTCTTGATGAAGTGGACAAACTGAGTTCCGATTTCAGAGGGGATCCATCTGCGGCGCTGTTGGAGGTTCTTGACCCGGAACAGAATAATGCTTTCAATGATAATTATCTTGAGGTGGACTATGATCTGTCTGATGTGATGTTTATTACTACGGCTAATGTCCGGTTTGCTATTCCACTGCCTTTGCAGGACAGAATGGAGATTATCGAACTGCCGGGATACCTTGAGCATGAGAAAAAAGAGATAGCGAAGCGGCATATTATCTCTAAACAACTTCAGGCACATGGGTTAAACGCGAAGGAAGTGCAGTTCGAAGATGCAACAATATTGAAACTCATTCAAGAATATACACGCGAGTCAGGTGTGCGCAATCTTGAACGCGAAATTGCTTCCATTTGCCGCAAGGTTGCAAAGGAAATGGTATTAGTGCAACAGAAGAACGGTAAGCCGGAAAAGAAAAAATCAGAAAAGAATATTCTTGTTACTCCGGAAAGTGTGGAAAAATATCTTGGTGTTCCAAAGTATCGAACAAAAGCCGCCGAGCGGCAACCGCGCATCGGTTCAGTCACCGGTTTGGCATGGACCAGCGTTGGCGGAGAGATTCTCAATGTCGATGTGACGATTATGCGCGGTACAGAACGTCTGACACTTACAGGGCAACTTGGCGATGTGATGAAGGAATCGGCACAGGCGGCGTTAAGTTATATTCGTTCCAATGCAAAGAAATTTGGTATTGATCCGGAGTTTAATAAAAATCGCGAGATTCATATTCATCTGCCGGAAGGCGCAATTCCAAAAGACGGACCGTCTGCAGGCATAACAATGGCAATGGCCATCATATCTGCGGCAAGCAACCGCCCCGCGCAAAACGACGTAGCAATGACAGGTGAAATCACCCTCCGCGGGAACGTCCTTCCCATTGGCGGATTGACAGAGAAGCTTCTTGCAGCTAAGCGGAGCGGTATCAAAACGGTATTGATTCCAAAAGAAAACATGAAGGATCTAACAGAAATTTCCGACAAAGTGAAAGAAGGATTGGAAATTATTTCTGTTGAGACGATCGAAGAAGCGATGAAGCATGTATTTGGCGAGAAGAAAAAAGATGGCAAAAAACAGAACATAGAAAAGAAAAAATAGTTCTGGATTCTGGATTCTGAATTCTGTATCCTTGTCATGTTTGTGTCACTTATTCTAGGTTTGAGTTGAAATGAGTTATCAGGTCACAGCGCGTAAATGGCGACCCATGATCTTCGACGATGTAGTTGGTCAAGGTCATGTAACAAATACGCTCCGAAATGCCATTGCATCCAACCGGGTTGCTCATGCGTACATCTTTAGTGGAACGCGTGGGTGTGGAAAGACTACGACTGCCCGCATTCTTGCCCGTGCCCTTAACTGTCTCTCTCCCGTCAATCAAAATCCCGACAACACATGTGAAATTTGCAAGGAAATTATCGAAGGTCGTGGTCTTGATGTTATTGAGATCGATGGTGCATCGAACCGAGGCGTAGAAGAAATTCGCAACCTACGGGATTCTGTACGTTACACACCGACTCATGGTTCCTATAAGGTCTATATCATCGACGAAGTACATATGCTGACAAAAGAGGCGTTTAACGCGCTTCTGAAGACATTAGAAGAACCTCCAACGCATGTGGTTTTTATTTTTGCAACAACAGAAGTACATAAAGTCCCGATGACTATTCTTTCTCGGTGCCAGCGGTTCGATTTCCGCCGCATCGCAATGGAAGAAATAGTCAGCACGCTTACTGCTATAGCAAAGGCCGAGCAGATCACCATCGAAAAAGATGCGCTTGTGGTGATAGCTAAGCGAGCCGATGGATCCCTTCGGGATGCACAAAGTATCTTTGATCAAGTACGTTCGTTTTGCGGCACAGATATCAAGACCATCGAACTGCTGAAAGCATTCAACATAGTCGATCAGGATATCTACTTCCGTGTATCTGACATTTTGAAAAATCATAACATACGTGAGGCCATTCAATTAGTAGACGAAGTCATTAAGAGTGGGTACGATTTGCGTGAGTTTATCGGCGGGTTAGCAGAACATCTCCGTAATTTACTTGTTGTGCGTTCAACAGAATCTACGCAGCTTATTGAAGTATCCGAACATTATAAAAAGCGGTATGAAGCAGTGGCACATCAATTTCCCGAGCAGGATATTCTTCGCTATATCAAACAAACGAATGAACTCGATCAGGCGCTTCGGTGGGCGGTACAGCCGCGATACCGTCTTGAAGCAGGATTGATTCAGATGGTGAAAATGGAAAGCTCCTTACAGATTGGTGAATTACTTCAACAGATTGAGTTGTTGAAAAAAAAAATAAGTAATAATAGCAATAGCAGCTTATCGAAGAATGCCGCTGATTCACCCCAGCGTGAAAATTCTCCCTCCACCGAACTCAAAGTGATGGGCGAAGTTGGTGCGGGCTATCTGAGTAGTAAATCAGCCATCAGCTATTCATCACTCATTGGTATCGACTTAATGAAGCTGGCAGGCGTCTCGAAGCTTGACAAATTAGAATACGCCTCCCCGCGAGTTGCTGCATCGTCCACCACCATTCAATCCGTCTCATCAGAAGAAGTGATTGCACGGTGGTCTGATTTCGTGAGCGAGGTATCGAAAACGCACATTGCAGTAGGCACCTTGTTAATGGAAACAAAAGTGATAGATGTCCATGGCGGGATTGTACGCATTTCCTGCCCTGACGCTTATCATTTTTCAACACTCAAACGTCATAGGAATTTCTTGGTGAGTGCCCTTCATCAAGTTGTCGGCAAACATATAGCCATCGAACCGGTTCTGCTTTCGAGCAATGACCTTCCAGTCAAACCTATCTATGTAACAACATCGGGGCCAACTAATGACAAAATAAATGCGGAAAATGGAATTTTCCTGGATGTGCCTGCAATAACGGAACATCCAATCCTTACTATGCTCAAGCGTGAATTGGGAGCAGAGCGTCTCGAGTAGGCTTGATTCTCTCAAAGGAATCTTCTACCTTATATTCAGAAAAAAGGATTACCGCGTATAGGCAATTGTGAGAGAGTTGTGAAATGCTGGTTTTGTGCATCGTCACTCATTCTCGAACGTTGTTATCCACCGAACCACGCAGCGACTGAGCGAGTTCGGTATTTTTGTTTTTGGTGATCTATGAAGATTTTAAAAAGAATTTTAATCGTGCTTTTTGTTGTTCAAGGCGCATCAGCCCAGCAAATTGCTAAGTACGCAGGTGAATTTCTTTCCATCGGTGTCGGCGGACGAGCGCTTGGACTTGGCGGCGCTTATGCGGCTCTGGCAAATGATGCTTCCGCTGGATACTGGAATCCAGCTGCACTTGCACGCCTCAACTATCCTGAGTTCATGCTCATGCACGATGAGCGATTTGGTGGAATAGTAAACTATGATTTTGGCGCAGTGGCAATTCCATTTGGTACTGATGTGACATTAGGGGTAAGCATAATGCGGCTTGGTGTGGACGGCATTCCCGATTCACGCAATGCATTGGTCGACAGAAACCAAAACGGAATCCTTGACTCGACAGATTTTATTGACCCCAGCAAAGTAACGTATTTCAATTCAGCAGATTGGGCTTTGTATTTTACTTACTCTAAGCGTGTGTCAAATAACTTAACATACGGTATCAATCTTAAAATATTGCGCCGCGGATTAGAAGTAGCTTCAGCAACAGGAATAGGATTTGATATCGGGGTACTTTATTCACCAAGGGAGAATTGGTTTGTGGCTGCTAATATGCAGGATGTGACAACTACTCTTGTAGCGTGGTCTACTGGCACGAACGAATTAATTTCACCAACGCTTAAACTTGGCACAGCATATTTCATTGACCTTTTTCAGGGACGTTTTGCACCAACGATTGATGTGGATGTACGCTTTGAGAATCGCCAGTTTGCCTCCATCGCCCATCTTGGTCCAATCAGCTTTGATCCACATATGGGGCTTGAATTCGATTATAAAAACACTGTCGCACTCCGCATTGGGTACAACGATGTGAAGCAATTAACGCTGGGTGCAGGGCTTCATTTACGCAAGCTTGATATTGACTATTCGTTTGCCCGGTTTAGTGAGGAGAACGATCTTGGGGATACCCACAGGATTTCATTACGAATGATATTGCATGAAGCGCGTTTTGCACGTACAACGGAGTAACAGCATTAAAAATGAAAGAAATAGCTGAGCAACCCTGAACAATAAATTGTTCAGGGTTTTTTAGTCAGTACGGGTTGAAGAAAAATGACCACGCTATACAGAACCCCATCCACCAGTAAATGCCGATCATCAAGTCTGGATGTTGTTTTTTAAGATAACGCCATCCGAATGATGCCGGTATCATCACTAGCGTCAGACCCACAAAAACGAGAATCGATTCAGCAATAGTAAGCCTGCCTCCCCACCGAGTATTGTCAACCACTTTGGCATCCATGCCATTGAGTCCCTGCGAGTGGCAAAAACAGTCTTCAAGGTACCAAGGTCCACCCAGCATCAATAAAAGCAAACCCAGTCGTATCCAGAAGAAATATTCCGTATAAACTCGAAACGGCAGTGCATCAAAAAGCAACCCGACTGCAACAAGCAATGCACTGGCAAGCATCAACCATTTGACGAAGATTTCTTCATGCTCGCCCTGCGCTGCTCGCAGAAAAAGCCATGATACACATGTACCGGCGAATTAAAAGCCTACAAACGGAAAAAGGGGAAACGAAGAGCTGGTTAATCCGTTCACGGCCGATGAAATTGTGTGAGGGAAAATCTGTTGTACACGTGCTGTCCAAAATATTGGTGTCGAGTACACTATTGCAAAGAATAGAACCGTCAAGGTTCCAAGGAATAATTTTTCTCGTTTTACTGTAACCAACAAAAGACACAGGAGCAGCAAGCCAATACCAATACATTGTAACACATCAAAGAGAAGGAACGCATTCCGTTGGGCTGACGTTGCCTGAAAGATAATTTTCTGAAGAGAGAGAAATGGAAAATGCAAAGCATAGCCGATAAGGATGAGTAATACAGCCCGCCACGCACGCCGAAAAAAACCATGTGTGAATGCAATGGATTGCTCCCATCTTCGCTGAGTGGCAATTGCAAAAGTAAAACCGGCGCCAAAGAGAAATCCAGGCGCTGTGACACCATGGAAAATTTCATGAAGAGTAAATAAATAAGTCGTTTTGCTCTCGGTTTTAAGGAGTTCACGCACTACATGACCCTCAAGCATAAAAAGAACAATAATACCGCGGTACAAATCTAAAAATTTGTACCGTCCAAGCTCCTTCACTCCACGCATGACGAGTTCGCTCCATAGCTGAAGAAACGGTTATTAAACAGTTCCTGCGACAGAGTTGATTGCTACGACGCTTACAATATCATTCACACTACAACCGCGCGAGAGATCATAGCAAGGCTTTTTCAATCCCTGAATAATCGGACCGACTGCTTCTGCTCCCGCAAGTCGTTGAGTCAATTTATATCCAATGTTACCGGCATTAAGGTCTGGAAATATCAGAACATTTGCTGTTCCTGCAACCGGGCTGCCAGGCGCTTTCTTTGAAGCGACGGAAGAGACAATGGCAGCATCAAGCTGCAGTTCTCCATCTACTACTAAGCTTGCCTTTTTTTGTTTTACGAGAAGAGTTGCTTTTTGTACTTTTTCAACAAGCGCATGCGACGCACTTCCCTTTGTTGAAAATGAGAGCAAGGCCACACGCGGTTCTTCACCTGTCAATTTTCTATGATTCTCTGCTGTTGAAATTGCGATATCGGCAAGTTGTTCTGAGGTTGGATCCGGTACTACGGCACAATCGGCGAATGAGAAAATTGTTTTTGGAAAAATCATTAAGAAAAAGCTTGATACGACGGTAATTCCTTCTGGAAGTCCGACGATTTGAATTCCTGCGCGAAGGACGTCACCGGTTGTTGAAAGCGAACCTGCGACGCTTCCATCGGCCAATCCTTCACGAACCATCATTGCGCCAAAAAACAACGGTTGTCTCATAGTAGCTTGCGCTTGTTCTTGTTGCATTCCTTTTGCTTTGCGGAGATTGAAATAGGTCTGAACAAATTCATTCAATTTTTCTGATTTCTCTGGATCCACGATATGAACGTTTTCTAAACTGACACCAAGTTGATGAGCTTTAGAACGAATAGCTTCTTCGCTGCCTATAAGAGAGATGTTAGCAATTTTCTCATCAACAATGATCCTTGCTGCTTGTATCGCTCGCTCATCCATCGCGTCCGGCAGAACTATGTGTTTCTTCAATTGCCGTGCTTTTGCTTTAATATCATCAATTAAGTTTGCCATGGTATTCTTTCTAATTTGTTTAATTGACCTAAAAGGGTTGGAAAACTGTTGATATGAGCAACCAGAGAGTCTCTTCCCTCAATTTGTATACTAATATACAACAGCATTTCTGTTCAATCAATCCAAAATCTTATAATTGATATAAATTCATTGTCTGCCGATTTGGCAATCCACAAATAAGTTATCCGTCAGAGCATCAACAAACTCTTTAAGATTAAATAACATTAATCATGGTAGCAATTTATTGTGTGTCTGCCATTGTTTCATTATTATGATACCGGAAAAAGGAGAAATGCAAATAGGACGAAAAATGTATATTGAAACGTACGGCTGTCAAATGAATATGGCCGATACTGAGATTGTGCTGAGCATTATGCATGATGCAGGATTTGTTCGTACGGATTTTCTCTCAAGCGCGGATGTTGCTTTGATAAATACTTGCGCTGTACGTGAAAATGCAGAGCAACGAATCGTCGGTCGATTAGGGGACTTTAACCATTATAGGAAATCAAATCCGAATGTCGTTATCGGCGTGCTAGGGTGTATGGCAGAGCGTGTACGTAGGAATTTGATGGTGTCTGAAGATTTTGTTGATCTTATTGTTGGACCGGATGAATATCGCAAGTTGCCCGCGTTGGTCGAAGCCGCCATGGAGGGAGAAAAAGGAATCGCCGTCAAACTTTCACGCGTAGAAAAATACGACGACATTATTCCTCTTCGCACCGATGATTTAAGCGCATGGATTTCCATTATGCGCGGGTGTGATAAATTCTGCACGTTCTGTGTTGTGCCATTTACACGTGGTCGAGAGCGAAGTCGTTCACAAGCAAATGTTCTTAAGGAAGTTGAAGAAGTTGCACAACGAGGCTTTAAGGAAGTAACATTACTTGGACAAAATGTCAATTCGTATTGGGACGGCACATATGATTTTCCTGATTTACTTGCAGCAACTGCCAATGTTGATCAAAGTCTGCGCATACGATTCATGACATCACATCCTCAGAATATGTCGGACAAACTGATTGGTACAATTGCTTCACGAACCAATATTTGCAACTATATCCATTTGCCTGTACAATCCGGGTCAGATAGAATTCTAAAATTAATGAATCGGACATATACAGCCGATCATTATCTCAATCTTGTGCGCAGAATCAAAGAGGCAATTCCTGAAATCAGTCTTTCGACCGATATCATAACCGGATTCCCGACTGAAACGGAAGAGGATCATAAACAAACATTAGATTTGTTACAGGCAGTAGAATATGATGGAGCATACACATTCAAGTATTCTCCACGCGAGAACACGAAAGCATGGTCGATGGGTGATGACGTGCCGGAAGAAGTGAAAAATCGTCGCCTCAGTGAAGTCATCGACATTCAACGCAACATTTCTTTACAGCGAAATAGGACAATGGTCGGTCAAACTGTAGAAGTGCTTGTGGAGGGTCCAAGCAAAAAATCCGCAGCTGATTTCTGCGGCAGGACCGATACAAATAAAATGGTGGTATTCCCTAAAAACGGCGATGCTGTCGGCGATTACATCGGTATTCATATCGAGCGAGCAAATTCGGCAACGCTGTTTGGCACACAGGAACATATATTTCATCAACCCCCCGCATTCATAACACGAGAGAGTTGAAAACCATGAGAGCGCATAGAACAATTACTGTCGCCTTGATCCTTGTGTTCATTCTTGTTGTACCTTCTCTGCGTTCTCAGACAAGCAATCGGGAACCGGATATCAATCATCGTCTCGAAATGATTGAAAAAGGCCAAGGAGAAGCAGTGCGCGCCGAACTTCCGGCGCTGATGACAAATTATCAAAATAATCCTGGTCTGATGTATTTACAAGCAGTGTTAACAACGGACGGCACAGAAGCAGCGAAGTTGTATCAAAATATTGTCGACAATTTTCCCAAGAGCGAATGGGGAGATGATGCACTCTATAAACTCTATCAATATTATTATTCGATCGGTCTTTATAAGACAGCCGATCAGAAGCTGACACAATTGAAGGAAGAATATCCATTTTCTGCATATGCGACAGAACAAAATCTTGCGGCAGAAGAGAAACCAATAGTAAAAGAAAAACCGGCAGATGTAAAACCGAAGGGAACCGTACAAAAATTTGCAACGAACTTTACTATACAGGTTGGTGCTTTCTCTACGCTGCAAAATGCTGGTGAATTAAAAGCAAAGTTTGAAAAAGAAGGATATCCCTCGAATATTTTTACGATCGTCAGCCATGGTAAAAAGCTGCACAAAGTCTGGGTTGGTGAATTCCAGACGATCAATGAAGCAAAACAATTTGCCGCGAAAGTGAAAAAGATATTTAACCTCACAGCAATGGTTGTTTCACGTTGACGGATCGGGAAGCATTCCAGCGAACATACGGCATCATCGGACAATCGCCGGAGATGCAAGAAATTGTGGATGTCATCCGACAGGTGGCGCCGACGGATATTACTGTGCTGATATCCGGTGAAAGTGGCACAGGCAAAGAGATCGTTGCAAAAGCCATTCACGGAGCAAGCAAACGAGCACAGCAAATTATGGTATCGGTCAACTGCGGCGCGATTCCGGAGGGATTGATTGAAAGCGAACTGTTCGGTCATGAAAAAGGTGCGTTTACCAGTGCTTCGGATATGCGCCGTGGTTATTTTGAAATTGCTGATGGCGGAACCATCCTTCTCGACGAAATTGGCGAGATGCCGTTAGCAACTCAAGTGAAATTGCTGCGTGTGCTTGAAAGCGGTGAGTTCATGCGTGTTGGCTCATCCGAGGCACGCAGAACAGATGTGCGTGTGCTTGCGGCAACGAATAAATTGCTGGAATACGAAGTTCAACAAAAACACTTTCGTCCTGATTTGTATTTCCGATTGCGTTCGGTGAATATTCATTTACCGCCGCTGAGGAACCGAAAGGAAGATATTCCAGCACTCGTTGAACAGTTCGTGAAGGAAACGACAGAAAAAAATAAGATTCAATTTGGTGGATTCAATAACAACGCGACCGAATTACTCATGAGCTATCACTGGCCTGGCAATATTCGCGAGTTGCGAAATGCCATCGAAAGCATGCTTGTATTGGAACGCGGGAAACGTCTTGATGAACATGATGTGCGGAAATATCTGCACGAGAAAACACAGGTAACGACAGACCGAAATCTTCCCGTGGTATCAAATAGAACTGTAGAACAGGCCGAGCGAGAATTGATTTATCGTGCACTTGTGGAACTCAAATCGAACATCATTGAAATGAAAGAATTACTGGAAGGTCGGTTGTCCGGAACCAATCTGCAAAACAGCAACCACACGCAATCGCAGAACGGCAACGGTGTTTTGACAATGGACGAGATGGAGCGGCGCATGGTTGCAACTGCGCTTGATCGGCACAAAGGAAATCGGCGCAATGCAGCGAGAGAATTGAATATCAGTGAGCGGACGCTCTACAGAAAAATTAAGGATTATGGGTTACAATGAAAAACGACCATGCAAAATACATAATGCCTAATTCTTTCGGTTTAGCTTGTTTTTCGTTTTTCATAGTACTCTCTGGTTGTACCTATTCGTTCAAAGGCGGTTCGGTTCCTCCGCATTTGAAGACCGTTGCGATTCCTATCATCGAAGATCAGAGCGGTTATGGCGATCCGTACCTGCGGGATACACTTACGCAGGTATTGGTAGAACGCTTCACAAATGATAATACACTTCAATTAACAGACCGCAATTCAGCAGATTCCATGCTCGAAGGTGTGGTAACCGATGTAAAAGACGCCCCGGAAGTACTTCAAGGCGGGGATCAAGTTACCCTAAGAAAAATTACCGTGACAGTAAGAGTGACATTTCAAGATTTGAAGCTCCGCAAAAAAATGTGGGAAAAAAGTTTTACCAATTGGGGAAATTATCCTTCAGGCGGTGGATTGACACAGCGTAATGAGGGTGTACGGCAAGCAGTCGAAAAATTAACAGAAGATATTCTTAACGATACAGTCGCAGGATGGTAATATGATACTTACAATACTTTTCTTCCAGCAAAAATTCATCGAAAACGTGGTATTTACGGATATCGTCATGTATCTCTATTTTTTCTCGTTGCTCATCCTCTTTGCGTTTGGTGCACATGGATTTGTGATGGTGTATCATTACATGAAACAACGAGGTCTTGAAGACATTCAACCGATCTTGATGAAAACACCTATTGTAACAGTACAACTTCCATTGTTTAATGAGCTCTATGTCGCGAATCGGCTGATCGACGCAGTATGCGCTCTTGAATATCCAAAAGACAAATTAGAAGTGCAGGTGCTGGATGATTCAACCGATGAAACTGTAGATCTGGTGGAAAAAGCTGCGGCGCACTACCGGGCGCTCGGTTACGATATCAAACATATTCATCGTAAAGACCGTTCAGGATACAAAGCCGGCGCATTGAAGCATGGACTTGAAACTGCACGCGGCGAATTTATTGCGGTTTTCGATGCCGACTTTGTACCCAATAAAGACTTTCTGATAAAAACTATTCCGTATTTTTTCACCGATCCAAAAATCGGTGTTGTGCAAACGCGATGGGAGCACCTGAATCGTGAGTACTCGATGCTCACACGCACACAAGCCTTTGCACTCGACGGACATTTCGTCGTTGAGCAAGATGTGCGCAACAAGGCAGGATTCTTTATTCAATTTAATGGAACGGGCGGCGTGTGGCGTAAGACCACAATCATTGATGCAGGAAACTGGCAATCCGATACGCTCACGGAGGATCTGGATCTCAGCTACCGGGCACAGCTCCGCGGTTGGAAATTCAAATATCTTGCACACGTTACTTCGCCGGCAGAATTACCTGCAGAGGTCAATGCATTGAAGTCGCAGCAATTCCGCTGGACGAAGGGTGCTATTGAAACGGCGCGCAAAATGATTCCGGAAGTGTGGAAATCGGATATTCCGCTGCGCATAAAAATTCACTCAACCTTTCATTTGACAAACAATATTGTATTCCCGTTTATCATTCTGGCTGGTATACTGAACGTACCGCTCATCTTTATTAAACAACAAGGCGGGCACGAGGCGTACTTTGCCATGATGTCGATATTTGTCATCGCATTCATCGGATCGTTCCTGTTCTACCTTATTTCACAGAAATCCGTTTATCCCGATTGGCGCCGACGGATCATGCTTTTCCCACTCTTTATGGCGGGCAGTATGGGATTTGCGGTAAACAATTCCCGCGCAGTATTTGAAGGTCTTTTCAAGCGCAAAAGCGAGTTTGTTCGTACACCGAAATTTGCCCTTTATGGTAAAGAAGACACATGGAAAAAGAATGTGTACATCAGTACGAAGAAAAAATTCGACTGGGTTGTGATGATAGAAATTCTTCTCGCTGTCTATTGCTTCTTCGGTGTGATTTCATCATTATACTATCTGGAGATAGCCGCGGTGCCATTCCAGCTATTATACTTTATGGGATTCACATGCGTTTCGTGGCTTTCCGTGAGACATGCACTTGAGGCGCGGAAACTTCATTAACAAGTACCATGACCGAAATAGCTCAACAACAAATTACAGCACTCGAAAAAAAAGTTGGACCGGATGCCAAGTCGCCGTTGTTTGCGCAGTTGGCAAATTTCTATCTTGAACAACACCGCGCAGAAGATGCATTACGCATGTGCGATGCCGGTCTGGCACACTATCCGTTTTACACCACAGGGCATCTCGTTAAGGGAAAAGCGTTAGTCGTATTACACATGCGAGCGGAAGCACGCCGCGAATTTGAATTTGTGCTTGAGTTTCTGCCACGAAATGAAATGGTAACAGCTTTGCTCGAACAAATACCGCCGAGCGAAGATGAAACCCTCACTGCAACACTGCAAGAAGTACAACCGGAAGTTATTGAACCGGAATATATACCGCCCTCGTTGGATGAATATAAAGTTCCGCCGACGCCCCAATCACATCCGGAGCCGGGGTATAGTTTTAGCGGATTCGATCAACCTGCACAAGAACAACAGCCCGAATTGTCACCGGCGCCCACTTCCTTAAGCGGGCCGTCTTTTTTTGATGCGATCACACAAACACCGGCTGCAACTACAACAGACGATCTTCTTGGATTTGCCGCACCCTCGATTGAGACGCCGGAAATGCCGGAGCCTTCATCGATTAGCGGATTCGATGTCCCGATGCCAGAGTCACCATCGTCCTCTGAAACACAAGCATCAGCATTTGCCGACATACCAAGATCGGCACCGGAACCATCAAGCGGATTTGAATTTACTCTGTCGGCTCCCGACCAGGAAAGCTTGACACCAGCACCGTCGGAAGAAGAATCATTTGCCCTCTATGCATCACGACGAAGAGCAGAGCTCACAGGTGAAGACACTATTTCAATGGATGATTATCTTAGTAACGCTGCGATTGTTCTGCCGGAAGAGATTTCGCTCGAGCTTCCAATGTCTACGGATATGCAGAATAAGATCGACGATACTATTACGCGGGAGGAGTACCCCACCGACACGACAATTATTCTGCCACAAATTCCACCTCCCGAACTCCCAATGTCTGCCAGCATACAGAACCAGATCGAAGAAATCGCAAATAAACTACAAAGTGCAGGAAAGATCACACCTGTAATCGACTTAGCGCAGAAAGAGACACCCCCTGCATCTGAACAAGATCTGCCGGTGAGTATGGGGTTTGTGACACCTACACTTGCAGAGATTTATGCTAAGCAAGGCTGGTTTGATGACGCCATTAAGGCATACAAAGTACTTGCACGCAATAAACCAGGGGAGAGAGAGCGATTCGAAAAACGGATTGAAGAACTTGAGAAATTAAAAAGTCAAAGCAGTAAATAGAGAATTTTATCCACTTCTACGACTGAAAAGCAAAATCCCCAAGCCGGTTCGGTTTGGGGATTTTTACTTACTGCACGGATTATTCTTTTTATTTTATCTTGTTGACAAACTTTGTCAATCGTGATTTTTGGTTAGAAGCATTATTTTTGTGAATGACGCCTTTTGTGCCAAGCTGGTCGAGGTACTTCAAGGCACTTTTCAATGCTGCAGTCCCTTCTTCTTTGTTCTTGGAAGAGCGCACTTTCTTTATCAATGTTTTCACCTTTGAAAGGTGTGCTTTATTGCGTTCAGAACGGTGTGCATTTTGACGAGTTCGTTTTACTGCTGATTTATGTTGCGGCATTCGTTCATTCTCCTTTGTCCCGAAATGAGGACCTGTTGCGTGTCATTCAATAACTGTCTGGAATAAAGATAATCAAGAATTGCCAGATTTACAAAGTCTTTTTGTTCTCGAGCCACATCATCAAATCGCGCAGGAATGATCGCAGCATCGCCGCTGTTGCTCCCCATATCTCATACTGTCCATAACGATAGAAATAAACGTTTATCATTTTTCCGGAATGATTATGCTGCTCTACACGCTCGTTGCGGACATCAAGGAAAAATGATAACGGGACATCGAAGATTTGAGATACTTCCGCTGTGTTGATGGAAAATGAAGGAACAGAAAGGAGAAACGCAACGACCGGTGTAATACGAAAACCGCTCGGTGTCTGGAAATCATTCAGCATGCCGAGCACGTTCACTGCATTTTTTGGCAGTCCGATCTCCTCTTCTGTCTCTCGAAGTGCTGTTTCAATAATAGTTGTATCTTGCTCATTCTTGACCCCACCGGGGAAAGAAATCTGTCCTTTATGATGCCCCACTTCATCCGTCCGCTGAGTGAGCACAACGTGCAACTCGCCGTTCCTCTCGAAGAGCGGAATCAAAACACCGGCAGGAAAGAGATCCCTGCTGTTACATTCTTGACGCTGAAACGTCTCAAGAAATTGCCGAATATGGTCAGGAGAAATCAACATGGAAAAATGGACATGCCTCCTACGGGCATTGAGTACCGTTCATCGTTGGACAGTTGCCGTATCGCGGAGAAGACTTGTTCCGGTGGAATAAAGCGTCGGGAAAGAAAGAAGCTCTCCAGCGGTTGGCGCAATATCACATTGTGTGCGCCTTTTAGTTACGACTGTGTTTACGGGAAAGCCTCGTCCAATCGCAAAAAGCATAATGTGTCGGCATCCTTCACAATCATCTCCATGATTTTTAAAACCTCCATGGAGATTGTCATGTCTTCCATGATCGTTCGTCACAAATAATGTCGTGTTGCTGCGATAGAGTGAGTCTGCCTGAAGCGTTTGCCAAATATCAAAAATCAATGAATCCGCAACGTGAATCGCAGAAAGGTACCGAATCCAGTCACCGGAATGGCCGGCTAAATCCGTGCTCGGAAGATTCACGAGAGTAAGTTTCGGATGATTCTGTCGGAACATCGTTTTCAAGTTTCTGACAACCGATGTGTCGTCCTTACCGAAAGAAGTAGAAGCTTTATATTTTGCCCCATAGTCGGGGTGTGTACTATAAGAAAGAATACCCAATTTGAGTTTTCCGACGACGACCGCTGTTGCGGATTCCGGTGCTCCGGATGTTTTACGGAAATATTCGAATATCGTTGGCTGCGCCGGTCTGAAGACGCCATTGTTATCGATAGATTGCCATGTGCCTGTTGCGATAGAAGCATGCCCCGGATCGGTTGTTGTGATTCCGTCGTTGCGAAAGTTTGTCCAGATCGTTCCGAGAGGGCGCAAGTTTGTCCATATTCGCGGAATATAAAGAGAGTCCGCACCGAACGTCTCCGTGTATCTCGCACCATCGATCACAACGATCACAACATTCTGAGCCAATGCGAAACACTGCAGCAAGAGAATGCCAACAACGACAAATACGATAATTCGGTTATTCACATTTTTCTCCTTTAGACGATTCGTATTATAGATCGAAAGCACCACACTTCATTCGCAAGCTCAAATCACTGCCAATGCTTTTTCAAAATCTGCAATCAAATCTTCAATTCCTTCAACACCAACAGAGATACGAATCATTCCAGCAGTAACGCCATGACGCCGCAACTCTTCATCCGACATAAACACGTGTGACGAATAGACCGGAATGCTGACGAGTGTCTCCACACTGCCCAATGACATTGCATTGACGGCAATGGTCAGAGTGTCGCATACTTTTGCTGCTGCTTCAACAGGCGAGTATCGTTTCGATGGCTTCACTTCAATGGTGACCATGCCGCCAAATCCGGTCATTTGTTTTTTAGCAATCTTGTGGTGTGGATGCGAAGGGAGTCCGGGGTAGAGAACACGATTCACTTTTTTATGTTTCTCCAATACGCGTGCAAGTACAAGAGCGTTCTCGGTTTGCTTCCTTACGCGCAGTTCGAATGTTTTCAAACTCCTGCCAAGTAAGTATGCTGCAAAAGGATCAGCACAGCCGCCATGGTATTTTCTCAGTGTGCACACTTGTTTGATGTACTCCTCCTTGCCGATGACAACACCGGAAAGAATATCACTGTGCCCGCCGAGATATTTGGTGGCGCTTTCCGTAATAACATCCACACCGAATTGAAATGGATCCTGATTGAGAAAGGTAGCGAACGTATTATCAATCATCGTAAGAATATGACGGCCGAGTCTCTTTTCTGCTTTCTTCGTGCAGCGAACTGCTTCAGAAATGTCAACAATACTGAGTGTGGGATTCGTAGGAGTTTCGATGTAGACGATAGTCGTCCGTTTGTCGGCAATTCGTGCTATATCCTCCAAATGCTGTGCATCAACGAAATGCACGGTGATGTTTTGTTTCGGTAACTCGTCGCGCATCCAGCGGTATGTGCCGCCGTACAGCGCAGATGTGCTGATGATGTTGTCTCCTGATTTTGTTACAGCAAGAATCGCTGTCGTAATTGCAGCCATACCGGAAGAGAAGAGTGCTGCCGTTTCGCCATGTTCCATAAGCGCAATCTTCTCTTCTACATCGTGAACCGTGGGATTATGGTACCGCGAATACACATACACCGACGGATCTCCTTTTGCATACCGAACGGCATCCTCGGATGTTTCAAATCGGTACGTAGAAGTTTGATAAATCGGTGTCGCAACGGGACCTTTGAAGGCGTAGAGTTTGCTGCCATGGATCGCCTGCGTGGCGATGGAAAGTTGTTTCGAATTCTTTTTCATGTGCTTCACCATCCTTTTCATCGATATTGATGAAAGACAAAGTAAGCAAAAACCTGAAGGGTTTCAATCTGTCTCAGCCCCGACATAAGGAGCACACAAGAGATGCCTGTTCGCTTGCCATTCAGATTATTCTCTGTTAGATTAAGATGGAGGAAAGAATGATCGACGCAGTGATTTTCGATATGGACGGTGTGCTGCTGGACTCCGAGCCTTTTTGGCAGGAAGCTGAAATAGAAATTTTTGCGACGGTAGGAATTCACCTGACACGCGAACAATGTATTGAAACCACCGGCTTACCGGTGAGCGATGTCGTCGCGTACCGTCATACACAGAATCCCTGGAATCATAAATCATTGGAACAAGTCTCCGGCGAGATCTTAACCGGTGTGGAACTGCGTGTTCGTGAACGAGCAGTTCTGCTGGATGGTGTGATGGATGTGTTGGAGTTTTTTAAAAACCGCCGGATTCCAACGGCACTTGCCTCATCCTCAGCCATGCGACTCATCAAAACCGTGCTGAACAAATTTTCTATGGAGAATACATTTAGTGTCGTTCATTCTGCCGAACGGGAAGAATACGGTAAGCCGCATCCCGCAGTATTTCTCACGACAGCGAAACACTTGCGCATTCCTCCGGCACATTGTTTAGTCATTGAGGATTCGTTCAACGGACTCATTGCAGCGAAGGCAGCACGAATGAAAACAGTCGTCATTCCGATGGCAGAACAGTGGAACGAGGCACGATTTGATATTGCAGATAGAAAGCTAAAATCGTTGAGAGAATTTTCCGAACAGCAATGGAATCGTCTCAATGCGCTTCCGTAGTGCGCGCGGCTGTGTGCTGCTGTCCATAGGTTCACTCCAGTATTCGTGCAACAATCCTCGCCGGCGAACTATCGGCGTGAATTCGCAATGGAAATGCTAGGACCTCGAACTTCTTGACCGTAAGAAGTTTTTCCATGCCGGTCAAATTTTCAGCGATAAGAACAGAATTCTTCAAAAGATACGTATGAATATTGTAAGGAGATTTGTCGGGCGAAGGCGAATCGAAACAAACCATCTTGATTCGCTGGTCGACAAGAAATTGCGCCAATTCCATACTGACGATAGGAAAATCACGAAAATATTCTTCGTTGCCAAATTGTTTTCCGAATCCGGTATAGATAAGAACAATACTTTCCGGGACAATTGCGGATGTAAACTCCGGTGTACATGCAATAACCTTCATCCCGACAGCATTCAAGAAGCACCCCGTTCCGATAAACCGTTCCAGCGGAAGTTCATCGATGAAGCGGTCGGACTTCGTCATGTGCATCGGCCCGTCGATATGTGTGCCGGTATGCATACCGCTCGTGAAACGGAAATTGCTGAACCTATCCCGCGCAAAGTCATTGATCTTTTCCAGCCGCGCTGGTTCATCGCCCGGGTACACCGGCATGCGGTCAATGATAGGATGCGAGAGATCGATGAGTGTGTGTATTGGCTGTTCTTTCATTATTTTATAACTAATGTCAATAGTGGTCAGGCACTTTCACCCTATGGTTATGTGCGTTCCCGACGTTTGTGCCTCAGGAAATATTTGCAAAGGTTGTCGAGTGACTTGCCGATCATTTGCTCCCACCATAGATTCATGAACGACGAGTCAAGCAATGAAAGTGGCGTATATCTCATCATAGTAGATGGATAGACGCCATATGGCGGTTATTTATTTTTTGGATTAATAATCGTATCAAACAATGTTAAATCGTAATTTTTATCCCCGATAGTTTTTACCCATGCAAGAAAATTAGTAGCGAGTCCAAATGCAGTTGCGTACTGTTTTAAGAGATCTTCCTCACTCTTCGCAAAGTCTTGATCCGAGTGCGCAAGATCGTATAAAACGCGATACGTTATCTGTTTTTGCTCTTCGTTCAACCGTGCAGCGACAACTTTCATACAGACATCAAGGGAGCGCTCGTTATAAAAACTAAATGCTCTGAGAAAAGCAGTTTCATCGGAATGAATAAGAGTCCGGAGCTTTTCCAATTCCTCTTTTGTAAACTCTCCATCAATCCCTACAAGCGTCATTGCCGCAAGGCATAATGCCATCTTCGCGGATAATCCGGATTCTTCGTTCTGTGTTTGGTTCATGTGTTTTTCCTTTTCTCATCTTAATACAAATATACTGTTCATTCGGGTAAGCACTCTCTACAAGGCGCATGTAAAGTAAGAAAGGCAGGTGTGAAAGGCAACTCTATCATTAAAGAGCTGCGACAGATTGTACAACTCTCATAATGTAATTTGTTCAGTCGAAGAAAAAACGAAATTTGCAATAGGAGATAAGATTGCGTAAATTTTAAAAGTCACCAATAATAAATAAAAATTGGACGCTTAGCTCAGCTGGTTCAGAGCGCCGCCCTTACAAGGCGGAGGTCGTAGGTTCGATCCCTACAGCGTCCACAAACAGCAAAGCCCGCATAAAGCGGGCTTTTTCGCTTTTCATCTTTGTTACCTTAGCGAAGTTCTTCAAACTCGCCAGTCTTCTTGTTCTTCTTCACATTATCCCACATAAAACAGCGGCCATTCATCGCAATATAGATGCCGTGTGGAAGTGTCTCGGCAAATGCGAGCGCGCTGCCAAGATTAAACAGTCCATCCGAACTGCCAAACTTATACGGGACCATCGCACCGGTGAGAATAACGGTTTTATCTGTGATACTCTTACCAAGAATCCTTGCTGTCTCTTCCATTGTGTCGGTGCCATGTGTAATGACAATTCGATCTTCTTTGCATTTTCGGCATTGCTCCACAATAATCTGGCGATCCGCATCGGTCATTTCAAGACTATCTACCAGCATCAACGTTCGAATCTCCACTGGAACTTTACATCTGCCAAGTTTCAGCATTTCCGGCAAATGCGTATCTTTAAAGAACAGTTTACCGTCCAGTTCATTATATTCTTTGTCAAATGTTCCGCCTGTAATAAAGATTCTTAATGGCATTGTCGTCCTTACATGTTCATTCAGATTCTCATGAAGAGTAGTTCACGTATGTAGATATCAACTCTTATTTGATTCTGTACTGTTTTTTGCATTCAGAACATTCTGCACCATCAAGAGGAGCTGTTCGGCGGTGTACGGTTTTGTAAGATACCCCTGAGTTTCGAGTCCTCCTAATCCTGCGGAATTCACATTCGTTAAAAGTCCGCTTGATATAATGATCTTAATTTTCGGATCAAGCCTTCTCAGCGCTCTGATGGTCGAGGAACCGTCCATCAGCGGCATGTTCATGTCGGTTATGACAAGCTGAATAGAGCCTTTTTCCGAACCGGCAAAAAGAGCGACCGCTTCCGCTCCGTCCATCGCTGTGATCACACTATACCCTTGAACCTCTAATACTTCTTTCGATATCTGTAATACGAAAAGTTCATCGTCGATAACAAGAATACGTTCTCCATGCCCCCTCAAGAGTTCTTTATTTGTAACTTCTTCGGATTTCCGTTCCTTCTGTTGGGTCGCAGGCAGAAAGATCTTAAGTTCCGTCCCTTTACCATACTCACTGTATAATTTAATAAGTCCGTTGTGTGATTTCACAATAGCATAGACGGAAGATAAACCAAGTCCCGTGCCTTTCCCTCTTTCCTTTGTTGTAAAGAACGGTTCAAAAACCTTTTCCTGTACATCTAAAGGAATTCCCGTTCCGGTATCTGCAACAGTGAGCATAACATACTGACCCGGATGGGCATCAAGTATCAAGCGGGCATAACTTTCGTCCATGTACATATCTTCAGCCGTCACAGTCAGACGGCCGCCTTCGGGCATGGCATCGCGCGCATTAATGCAGAGATTCATCAGTACTTGATTCATTTGGGTTGCATCACCTAACACCGGTGAAAGGTCTTTTGAAACTCCGGTGCGGAGTTGGATATTCTTTGGGAAAGTTTGCTTAATAATGGCTTCGATTTCCGAAATAATATATCGCAATTGTTGAGGTGCAAAATCTTTTTCACTACCTCGCGCAAAGGTCAGCACTTGTTTAATAATATCGCTGCCTCGCTTCGTGCTGGTTTCGAGTGCTGCAATGAGCTTTTTAAGATTTGGGTCAGTAATTTTCGTATTCAATATTTGGACGGACATAAGAATCGGTGCCAGCACATTATTGAGATCGTGCGCAATGCCGCCCGCCAGCGTTCCCAAACTTTCCATACGCTGCGAACGGCGAAGCTGAGCTTCAAGATTCCGCTGTTCTGTAATATCACGAGTAATAATGAGTCGGCCATAAGGATTTCCCTCCCTGTTTCGTGCAACGGACCATCGGGAATGTGTTATAATCATCCGGCCGTTTTTTGCTTTTTGGCGCATTTCGATCGCACATTCCCCTTTCTCAGCAAATTCTTTTTTTCCCCGCTCGAACTTTGCTTGATCCTCCGTCGCAATCAGTTGATGAATAGGTAATAACTTTGCCTCTTCGAACGTCCAACCGTACAAACGCTCTGCTGCTTTATTCCAGAAGATGAGATTTCCGTCCAAATCCCGTATGATGATCGGATCGAGAGCAGAATCCAATAAGATCGTCTGTTCATATATGATATCTGCTTGTGTGCGTTCTGTACGGGCTTTGTCTTTTGGTGTCGTCATGGTACTATCTCCGATAATTGTCTCATGGCTGTCAGATTTGTAAAGAATAGAAAGCGTGGAACGATCTTTCCATAGGAGTTCAAATATGTTTTAAACTGCATCGTGATCAATCTCCAAAACTGACTCCTAAATCACGCGCAGTTAAAATAATATCACAATCGAGAGGTACGGTTTTCATCCGATGGGTTGCATCGGCAAGCGGCACATACCGTACTGTTGGCGGATCGAGTGCGACCATGATACCGTTTTGTCCTTCGGCCAGAGCGCGCACCGCTGCAGCTCCAAAGCGAAGCGAGATAAGACGATCGAACGTTGTCGGAGTTCCACCGCGCAGTAAATGACCAAGCACAACGCAGCGTGTTTCTTTACCCGTGACCTCATGGATTTCTTTTGCTACACGCTCACCCGCACCGCCAAGTTTTTCAGCACGGCCGATTTCTTTCGAGACCACAGAGAATGATCCACCTTTTGGTTTAGCTCCTTCTGCAACTACAACAATAGAAAATTTCGCTCCAGATTTATCGCGGTCTTCAATTTTTTCTGCAATCTTGTGAATATCATATGGAATTTCCGGAATCAGGATTACATCTGCTGTACTGGAGACACCGCTTTCCAAAGCGATCCAACCGGCGTATCGACCCATCACTTCCACTACCATGACACGTTGATGCGATTCTGCTGTTGTGTGCAGGCGATCAATGCACGTTGTAGCAAAAGATACCGCTGTATCAAATCCAAATGTAATGACTGTCTTATCAAGGTCATTATCAATGGTCTTGGGTACGCCCACCACGCGCAATCCCTTTTGTGCCAGAACATTTGCTATTCCAAGAGAACCATCACCACCGACAGCAACAAGCGCATCGATCTTGTTTTTTTTGAATGCCTTCAGCAGTTCATCGGTGCGATCGGTTTCATGAGGCTTGCCGTCTTTTCCTTTCATCGGCCATTGTAACGGATTGCCTTTGTTGGTGGTGCCAAGAATTGTTCCACCAAGGTGCGTAATGCCTCGTACTTTCGATTTGGGCAGAGGAATAAGTCCGCCTTCGGGATATTTTTTGGGTTCCAGTAATCCATTGTAACCGTCACGAATGCCGTAACATTCCCAACCGCGATTGACTGCGGAAACCACCACCGCACGGATAACAGCATTGAGTCCTGGAGCGTCGCCGCCGCCTGTATTAATGGCAATTCGTTTGATCGTTAGGCGCTTCATCGCAGAGATCCTTTATTCTCTTCAAGAAAAACACTTGAAGAATGTCTTTTTGGGATTAAATCTTCCGATGACACTCTGCGAAGAAATTAACCATTGACTACAGCAATAGCAACCCCTCATGTCCATTTCTTTCATCCATGTTGGATCCACTACTTTGCCGTTTGGTTCGAGACGTTTTGTCGGTTACGGAGAAATAGGAGCACTCTTGGTGCGATATTACAATACGTGCTCTTCTCGAATTTCAACAGTAACTAATTCCGGCTTTCCGTAAAGGTTCGAGTAGAATCCGCTTGAATGAGAGACAACAACTACAATCTGATACTGATACGCTTCCATAATTTTACCGTTCAGAGATCCGACAATCTGTCGAATTTCATCGGCAAGCTTTTCTTTCGATTGATCGTTCATACCTTCGACTCCTTCCTTGATATTTGTTTATTTTCGCTCGAACGCTTTAAATTCTCTTAAAAGGATTTTCTTGATTTGCGCGATGCGTTTTGCACTCCCTCGTTTTCCGGAGAACAGAAGACATACGTACGATCTGTCTATGTTCAGGCGTCGGGCAATTTCTGCTTGATTTACTATCAGCTTGATTTTGGCGAAGTTCTTTGTCATGTTTCGCTTAGCCTACGATTGTTGGCGCTGTGGAAAACATAATATAAATTATTAGCAATGTCAAGAAAAAAAGTAATAAAAAATATTGTTGCAATGGGGTTGGCTGAAAGAGGTAATCGTTTAGAGTCTTGGTGGAAATCGAAGGGGTGGAGTAAAGCAGAATTTGCTCAGCGAATGAGCATTTGGCCGCAAAACGTTAATAAGTACTTTTCCGGTGAGCTTGATCCGACAAACCTCATAGAGCAATTGATGAAGGAAGATTGCGATGTTGTCTGGATTATTGATGGTAAGACTGAAAAAGAACAGCGGGGAATGGTAGCGGAAGCGTCTGCTGAATACGGTAAAAAGAGGGGTAGAATTCCCGAAGAAATGAGTGATCAGACAAGGGGACGCGTGAAAAAGCTTATTAAGCTCCTTGAGTCGGGACCGGAGAAAACAGACGAAGAAATGTTGGACCTTCTCATCAAAACAATGGAAGTAAGACAACAGAAAAAATGGAAACGTTGATGAGATGCCAAGAAGAGGATTAAAACGATTGGAAATTTATTTCCAACGTATTTTACGCACGCTCGTTACGTAGAATTTTCTTGTAGAATTCACTCATTCCAAAGAACCAGTGCCATCCATTTCATCAGCATATTCGACGTTTGCCGTAACGCTTTTTTTCGTAATATATCAAGGGTTAGTTCTGGAGTTCAGCTCCTTCTTAGCAAAAGGTGGATATCCCTTTTTATCGCCGTGATGTCGTACCGTGTGCAGCTCTTTTAAATTTTCTCTCCTCTTCGTATCGTCCAGAAATCATCCGAAAGGTTTCGGTTAGATACATAATCGTACGGAATTGTGAAATATCCTTTTTGTCCCCAACCGGTTCCCCATGAGTTGCGGACAATGAATCGCTGTTGAGTTTCGTCATATCCTACGGCGAGTACTGCGTGTCCGCCGACGGAGCGTTCATTCGGCTGCGGCATCGGCACGAGGCCGGTCTTCGCAACTTCCTGTGACTCGAAACTTTCGTACACCGTAAAACCGAAGACGAAAGGAAATCCTTCAGCAAGGCATTTCTGCATTTCGTCTAGTGTCAAAATGCGGCGGTACGAAGTAATCTGGTGATCCAGCGCCTCCTTGTAACAGGCGGGACCCGGTTTCACGGCAAACTTCGAAATGATATAGGGCCATTTTTTTTCTGTGCAGACCCCTTGATGCTTTAACGTTTTGATTCCGTCGCGAATCATTGCCCCTGAATCCGATTTGACGGAACCTTCGAGTACACGTTCATTGTAATAAATGAACAGCCGGCTCACATCCACAAAGGGGATGCGGTCCTTTTGTTCAAGAAATTCCAATGCACCGGCAAGAGCATTGCCTGTACAGCTTCCGAGATTTCCCTGGTTCTCCACGAGTGAGCAAGTGGAACGTAAATCCACGTGCTGTGGAATTTCCAACGTACCAGGGCGTACCGCACCATAGAGAAGATCGCGGTGATCGGGTAAATCCGGTATCCAGCCATAGCGGAGTTTTTTTGAAGAACCGGTTTTAGGACGAAAAACAGTTTTGCGCTTTGCCATAAGATCCTCCTTGTTAAAATGTTGCGTGATAGGCGCACAATTATTTAGCTGATATTACACAAAATAGAATTTTTCTGATAACCGCTTTATTGTCTTTGGCGTCGACTTCGGAAAATAAATACTCAAAATTGCATTAAAATATAATGACATCAACAATGAATATATGGGTGGCAGCCATTGCTACTCTTTCTTAAACAGGAATATATATTCGTGCTTGAAAATATAAAAGCCGCCAACTAATGCACGATATCGCCAAAGTTCTTTCTGATTTCTTTTTCCTTTTGTCTCATCGAAATTCTTAATAATAATGGATTTGAGAGAATATCCACGCTTGAGAACTTCCTGCATCGTATAAAAACCAAGAGGAATCCAATTGCCACCGGAATATTTATCGCCAATAACCACTGCGAAATAACGGCCTTTGTCCAACACAGGATATGTAGCGTCGACAACTTTTCCAAAAAGATTTAAGAATTCGTTCATTGTTTTTGCGTTTGATAAATCCTTTTTGTCTTTGCTAAATTTGATAATATCCCAGTACGGTGGGTGCATGATCAGAAATTGGACGCTTTTAATGTTTCGCTGCTTCAATTCCGATTTAAAATCCAAGCTTGAACTATCGCCGACAATTATTTCTGTTCGAGCGGAGAACAAATCATCTTCCTGCTCGATTGCCTTTGCAGCAGAGTGCGCAACTTTCCGCAAAAGTTCTACTCCAACACCATTCCTTCCCAATCGCTTGCTTTCTATCAATGTTGTTCCACTGCCCAGAAAAGCATCGAGGACCCATTCATCTTTTTTCGTATAACGCCGTAACAATTGATTCGGGATCTGAGGGATAAAGTTGCCCCAATAACCGCCGCTGTGCGCCCCGGAGGTACCGCGTTTATCCAAAACCCAAAGACTGTCGGTAAAAATATCGCCGTATTCTTTCCATCGATGTAAATTCAGATCATTGATCTTGCTTGTCTTTGACTCGGAGAGAGCGCGGACCAATCGCCGGATATAATATTTTGTTCGTTCGATGGTTTTAGTGTCGAGTATTTGGTCAAGTTCACCCATGAGATACTTTGAACTGACCTTTATCGTGTTTCCATTAGAACCGATGTTAAAAAATCCTTTTTTATCGCTCGGCAGTTTTGCAGCATTTGTCTTAAAATCCTTAACGGTATCTCGGATTCGATTGAGATTTTGCTGATCGAGCAATTTCGACAGGGTATGTATAATCTTCGTTTTGTTTAATGTCATTTCATCTTTGTGTTTCTATGATAGGAACAGTTGCCTTCTAAAGATAATGCGCGCCATCTCTGATTGCAAGAGTATGCTTAAATATGCTCAAAATAATGAATCATTTGATTAGTTGTCCTACATAAGATATATCGGTTTAGAGAGATAGTTTGGGGAATCAGCGACTAGTATGTTGTCAGAGCGCGCTCCACAGCTTTGATAGCATCTGCGGCTGAGCTTGTTATGCCCCCTGTATAGCCGGAACCTTCACCGATCGGGTACAGGTTTTTTACCGAAACGGATTCGTAGTTCTCGCTGCGTCTCATTTTTACAGGGGAGGATGTTCTTGTTTCTGCCCCTAACAAGATCGCTTCCTCCGAAACAAATAATGGATACGCTTCTTTCCATGAATGAAATGCAGCGGCCAGCATATCTGAAACAAAGAGCGGCAAGAGTTCGCTCAGAGGAACAGCAACAGCACCCATCGTATACGAATTATTATTTAAATCCTTCGAGATAGTCCTATTTAAAAAATCCAGCAAATTCTGCGCAGGAACTTCCCATCTTCCTCCTGCTGCATGAAAAACCTTTCGCTCTATCTCTCTTTGGAATTCCATACCTGCTAATGGACTTGCCGAGGGATAATCACTCGTATGACAGGTGACCACCAACGCTGAATTGGAAAATGCAGACGACCTGCGCGAGTAGCTCATACCGTTGAGCACCATCATCCCTTGTTCGGACGAAGCATTGACAACCTCGCCTCCAGGACACATACAGAACGTGTACACACCTCTTTTTATTTTCCGGTTGGTGTAGTTCAAAGAATAGGCCGCCGCCCCGAGACCGGGAAAGTTTTTATACTTCTTGCCGTATCTGAGAAGATTTATTGTTTCAGCGGGATGTTCTATTCTGAGACCGACAGAAATAGGTTTCTGTTCCAGTGCAATACCCTTGTTGTGAATCATCTCAAATGTATCACGCGCAGAATGTCCCACGGCAAGAAAAATCATTGAAGAACGATATTCCTTCTCTCCGTTTATGACGACACCGAAAGCCTTTCCGCCTTCGATGAGCATATCCGTCATCTTTGAGTTGTAGTGAATCTCGCCGCCTCGTTCAAGAATGTAGTTCCTGATGTTTTTTACTATTCTGCACAGCACATCCGTCCCTATGTGGGGTTTGTTGACGTAGCCGAGTTCTTCTGGCGCACCGAATTTGATAAATGTATCCAGCACCTTACTGACGTATTCGGAATTATTCATTCTCGAAAACAGTTTTCCGTCCGAATAGGAACCGGCGCCTCCTTCACCAAATTGTATATTGGATTCCGGGTCGAGCACCCGTTCACGAATAAATCGCTGCACATCGATCGTGCGCTCTTCTATCTTTTTCCCTCGTTCAAATATGAGGGGCTGAAGTCCAGACTCCAGAAGCTCAAGAGCCGCAAACATTCCGGCAGGACCGAACCCAATGATGATCGGTCTCTCCTTTCGCGTTATGGATTTTCCGGGTGTCTTTATTGCTTCACTGTAGATTAGAAAGTTGTCTTTATTGTCAAAGCGGTCACCAGTACTGACAACGATGGATACTTCATAATAGAATTGTTCTGTGTTGCTCGTATCTAGCGATTTGCTTACGATTTTTTTGAATGTCAAATTGTTTTGGTTGATGTTGAGACTTTTCGAAGCGGCGTTGAGATAAGCCGTGATCCCGTCTTCTTCAATGGGTATTCGCAAATTGCTTATGAGTACATCCAAAGGAAATCTCCATCGAGAACATCGTCTTGAATACCGTAAACGGAACTACGCGACACTCTGTTTATATTGAGGTGGTAGATGGGAAAATGTATCGGTTTTCCTGCGGGAAAGCAAGCATCCCCCGCTCTCGCAGTCTTTGTCTTTCTGCGAAACTGTCGTACATTGATGGTAATAAAACTATATAAATGAGGAATTGAGATCAGTATAATTATTTTTCATATATGAAATTAGAAACACTCGGATGGAATAATTTTTTTGAGGCGTGCTTCACTCCGTACTCGGGGAAAGGGCTGCTGCCCGGCCGAATATCCATCCAACACAAAGACCGCTATATAGTGTTGAGTGAAAAAGGCGAGGTCAATGGAAAAGTAAGCGGTAAGTTTCGATTCGAAGTAAAAGGCCTTCATAACTTTCCTGCCGTTGGTGATTGGGTTGTCTTTGAAATCGATTCAGGCGATCAGTCTGCTGTAATTCATCATGTGCTGGAACGCAGGAGCAAATTTTCCCGCAAAGTTGCCGGAGATCGTCCCGAAGAGCAGGTTCTCGCTGCCAATATCGATATCGTATTTCTGGTCATGGGTTTGGATGGCAATTATAATCTGCGGCGGTTGGAGCGATACTTAACAGCTGTGCAGGAAAGCGAAGTGCGATCCGTGATTGTTCTCAACAAATCCGATCTTTGTTCGCATCTCGAAGAATGCACGAAGGAAGTTCTTACCATTGCACACGGTGTCAATGTTGTCGTGATGAGTGCACTGCGCGCTGAAGATGTTGCGCCCATTCGCTCACTTCTCACACCGGGAATAACAGGTGTATTGCTTGGCTCTTCCGGAGTTGGTAAGTCTACCATCACCAACCAATTGCTTGGCAAAGAACATTCACAAGTGCAAAGTGTTCGTGAGACCGATAGCCATGGACGCCATACGACACCTCATCGTGAATTGTTGGTTCTTCCCAATGGCGGTATTATTATCGACACCCCGGGTTTACGTGAACTCCAACTTTGGAGCGGCGAAGAAGGTGTGCAAGATAGTTTTGATGACATCGAAGAATTAGCGGTACATTGCCGTTTCCGCGATTGCAAACATGAAGCTGAGCCAAACTGTGCAGTGAAACAAGCTCTCGAAGATGGCTCGCTGGATCCGGGACGTTATGAAGGTTTCCAAAAACTGCAGCGCGAAAGTCACGTTCAAACAACAAGTCATGATAAAAACTTACAGCAGCAAAGAAAAGACCGCGAGAAAAAGATTGTAAAGCAAATAAACGATAAATTTCGCGATCGGGAGAAACAATAGAACCATGACCGAAACTAAATCAGCGTTACTTGTCGGAGCAAGCGGACTTGTCGGCGGACATTGCCTGCAATTTTTATTGGAGGAATCATCGTATACAAGCGTTGTTGTACTCGTGCGCAGACCTTTATCGATAACGCATGATAAATTGATCCAGCATGTTGTTGACTTCAGCGAATTGGAGACTCTGGGTGAATGTCTCACAGCCGACGATGTGTACTGTTGTCTTGGAACAACGATCAAGAAAGCAGGAACACAGGAAGCATTCCGAAAGGTAGACTTCGATTATCCTATCAAGATTGCCGCGCTTTCACAGCACTGCGGAGCAAATCAGTTTTTGATCGTCAGTTCCCTGGGCGCCGATCCGCATTCGCGCATTTTTTACAATCGTGTTAAAGGAGAAGTGGAAGAAGCAATCAGGAAAATTTCTTTCACGACGATTAATATATTTCGCCCTTCACTTCTTCTGGGAGAACGCACGGAGCACAGAACCGGAGAAAAAACAGGTGCATTCATTATGTCCGGATTGAAATATGCATTGACAGGGCCGTTAAGAAAATACCGCGCCATTCAAGCACGCGACGTTGCAAAAGCAATGGTGCAAATCGCTCAGAAGAATCTGAAAGACGTGAATATTTTTGATTCAAAGGAGATTCAAAAGATTGCAGATTCTGCTCGTTGAAATTTTAATCCGTCGATAAATATAGCATCCCGCTTGAGATTGAATCCAAGCGGGATAATAAGAGAATATCCAATCGCACTATCTAAACACGCAACCTCAAGCCAGCATACACCATCCTGCCGGTCACAGGTCCCCAGATTAACGATGCATCAAAGAAATGTCCTTGAGGATTTACGCCATCAAGAATTGGATTGGCCTGTCTGAAATCAAACAGATTCTCAATGCCAACATATACATCGATGCCTTTTATAAATGTCTGCGTCACTTGAAGGTTCATGGTAAAGAAGTCTGGTGAGTACGCGAGCGCACGTAAACTATCCGGATTCAATAAAGTTTCAGGAATTCTTTTCTTTCCGAACCATTGCCCCGTCACATCAAACGACGTCTGCGGGTCATCCGGTTGATCGCGTTCCGTTGCGTAAGACACTGTTGCCAATGCCCGATGCTGTGCCGTCAGCGGACGTTCGCGCCATACGCCGCCCAGGTTTTGCATCACATCCAAATACCGATAGGCAATGCGTACATCCAATCGCTCCAATGGCTGAATGTTCAGCTCCGTTTGTACACTATTAGAATACGAACCATTCGGAACTGAATAGAACCGCACTTGATGCGGATTGGAATCAAGATCGGCAAGGACGACCTGCTCGAAATCGGTTCTGTAGAGATCAATCAACAGTGTTGCTTCGCGATAATCGAAGGTGAAATAATGCGTCAGATTGAAGCCGTAATTCCATGCAATTTCTTGTTTCAATCCGTACCCAAAAGAGTTCGATGGAACAATTGAAACCGCGCGTGAACTGGCAAACACCGTTGAGTTCTCTGCAAAAATGTTCGCAGTTCTATAGCCTCGTCCCGCTGCAAGCCGCAGCACCCAATCTTCCTGCGGTGTATACCGAATGTGGAGGCGTGGTGTGATCATCGTGCCGTATTCATTATGCTCATCGGCGCGGATGCCGGCAACAAGTGAAAGTCGTTCGTTGGGTGAAAATGTATATTCAAAGAACGCACCGGGCACTCGCTCAATACGGTCGTAAGGAAGATTATCGTAGTGTTCATCATATTGATCGAACAAGAAACTTATTCCCGTTCGAAATGTCTGCACCTCACCGTCCAGCTTTGCCTGATAGAGGACGTTGAGATATCCCGTCTCTTCATTTCCATCATACAGCTGCGACCCAAAATGTGCCGCATTGCTGTACCGGCTGAGCGACCATTGTATGCCTATACTCTGGCCATGTTCGTTTTGAAACACATATCCGGTTTTGCCATTAAGGCGAAGCAGAATACTTTTCATTCCATACTCATAAGCAAATGGGAGCTCTCGGTCGTACGTTCCGCCATCTTTACTATCATTCACATACTGAAGACTCAACTGGCTCATCCAACCATTAGACATGATGATTTTCCAACGCTGCAGTGCATTGATGGTAGTAAACAGCGGCATATCGAGAAAACCATCGCCATTCTCATCAACCTGATGCCGTTGTGAACTAATATGAAGAAGCGTCATCGACGACAAATTATTGCTCAAGCGTTCCCGCATATTCAGGTTTACCTCCATCCGCTGATCTTGATTGCCGTAGAGATTCAGGAAGAATTGCTTCTCGTCTTCCTTCTCCGGCTTGCGCAGGTCTACATCAATCTGTCCGGTGATGGATTCATACCCATTGGCAACTGAACCAATTCCTTTCGAGACATTGATAGCTTCGATCCAGGTTCCCGGAATAAATGTCAACCCGACATTGGAGGTCAACCCGCGTATATAGGGCATATTCTCCATTGTCATTTGCGTATAGATGCCGGAAAGTCCCAGCATCTCAATCTGCTTTGTTCCTGTAATCGCGTCGGTGAACGAAATATCAATCGAAGGATTGGTCTGAAAACTTTCCGAAAGATTACAGCACGCCGCTTTGAACAGTTCTTTTTCCGTCATCACTGTTTTCTTAAACGGATTCGCGTACTCGAGGTACGAAGCTTGCCGCTCGCCAACCACATTCACGTCGCCAACAGTTTGCGCTTCAGATTTCATGAAAATGCGAATGGAATGCTGGTTGGTGATGGCCACCGTATCAGGATGATACCCGAGACAGCGGACTACCAACGTTTTCGATTCTTTCACAAACGGAATGCTGAAGAAACCGTTTGAATCGGTTGTTTCACCGCGGGTAGTGCCCAGCCAGTACGCAGAGACAGCAACCAACGGATGTTCGTTTCCTTGTTCATCCTTCTCTCCGACATATCCCTTCAGCTTGTCTTGTGCAGAACCAGTGGAAACCGTCAGAACGAGAAGAATGAATGCAAAAAATGCTTTCATCGCTCACCTCTTATTTTTTGTGATTAAATGATAAGTTAGTGAGACTTCTCCACGTCGCGATACAAACAGCAGGAAGGAAGCTCCGCATACACCGAGTCGGCTGCTTTATATTTTTCGGTATCATGACCGACGGCGGCAATGCGCTGCTGGAGAGAATCAAGAGTAATCGCCGGGGAGATATATGCGACTGATAACATCTTGGTTTGTTTGTTCCACCGTGCAGATTTTACTTCTTTAATCTTCAACGATTTTTCAATGCGGCTTTTGCAAGAAGCGCAATTGCCAAAGACTTTGAACTCTGCTTCTTTGACTATGTTTTCCTGCGCAAATAGGAACGATGAAAGTGAAATGATCAGTGTGAATAAAATGACTGTGGTTTTCATGGCTTTCCTCAACTATAATAGAACGTGTATGGATAAAGTGAAACAGCAGGATGGCTGAAACCATTCTGCGTTTATTACTGTACCACACACTTCTTAAATGAGGAACACGCTATGAAGAATATAGAGTGGAGGAGAATCAGGGGGAGAGCTTGCCGGAACAACCTCACGAACCGCATGAGAAGATAACACTATTTCGGTTGAGGTCTCGGCCCACAGGGTTACTGCGGTTTGCGGTGAAGATGGTTGGTTTACGTGCACGGCAATTTGTTCATCGTTCAGTTGAACGGTTTTGATTTCTGTCTTGCAGCAATCACCGGGAGTCGTTGCATCATCACAGCCGCAGGCATCTTCCTTGGGAATGAAGGGTAGCACTTGTACAGAAGTAATCTTTCCGCCGCAGAAATGTGTTGAAACAGTCATTCCTACTGTGAGAATAAAATAAATGAAAAGAAAGAATATAGTTGTTGTCTTTTTCATACTCTCTATGATACAACTATATAAACGTCATACCTCCTAAATTCGTTCCGGGAACTTCAATCACCTTCGTTTTCTGGTAAAAAAGAACATTCCGTTCAAGAACTTATATATCAATCGTTTCCGGATCTTTGGCTGATTTCACGACTTTCCACTCTTGTTCCAGAGGATCAAAATCTGCAATTTTGGTTAACGGCATGCGCAAGTACTTGCCTAAACCTGTTGCCGCCACTTCGCCGTTTGGTAAAAGAAGCTCGCCTGTTCCTTCGAATGTGCGGCTGGTTTCGTTCGTAATGCGTCCCACGACCCTGAGTTCTTCGTTCAATGGAATTTGTTTTTTGAACCGGGTCGTAAATTCAACCGTAACTCCCCACACTTCTTCATTTTTATTCTTCATCATAATCGCGCGGCCGATTGTTTCATCAAGCACTGCAGTAGTAATGCCGCCATGCAGACGGCCGGGATAACTTTGGTGTTCATTCGATGGTTTGAATATGCATACAAGTTCATTGTTCTCTAATTCAAAAAATTCTCCCTTGAGTCCGAACGAATTTTTTAGACCGCAGAGAAAGCACATTTTGCTGTTCTGTTGTTTTCCTGTAACGCGATGTTTCATATTGAGATACCGTAGTAATTATTTTTTTGTGGAAGAAAGGAAATGTTGGTCTAACCATTCAAATGCCTCATTCTGCATTTCCATGTTGAACACATGTCCTGCATCCCATAATTTTGTAACGAGATTGTTGTCAGCATGCTGTGAATTCCATACATTGTGCATTTTCGAAAATGCCTCCTCAACGCTAAACGCAGGAAACAATTTATCCTGACTACCATTATAAAAGAGCATCGGTTTAGGACAAGCAAGACTTGCCACATCGGGATAGTCGAGATAGTTGGCGAGATTGGGGTGTGTTGTTGTGAATGATGATTGACCGTGCGTGAGATTGCCGCCAGGTACTAACAAACCTTTTCGTGTTGCCATCCAGCAGACTGCAACACCACCGGCAATCCTATCTGACAACGCCGCAACTTGCCATGCACGGAAAGAACCCATCGACACACCCATTGCAACGATTCTAGTAGAATCGATTTCTGGTCTGGTTGCAAGAAATTCTGCCGCATACATATCTTCCCACGCGATCAGACCGGCAAAAGATATTCCAAGATTCAACAAATTAGAGGCGAGTGCTTGCTGGCCATCGTGACTGGCTCCACCCCGGTCAGACCAGTTCAGAGCATCTGTGGCAAAACAGACGTAACCACGTTTCGCTAATTCATCTCCTATAAATCTACCGCCGTATAACTTGTCTGACCATTCGCGTGCTGATTTTATTTGTTCGGGCAAAACCCCGAATGGTTCAACAACTTTTTCTTTGCCGATATCAAACTTTGAACCATGATCATGCAGGAGCAAAACCGCAGGAAATGGTCCTTTTCCTTTTGGCACAAGAAGATAACCGAGGATGCGGCTGTCAGCTGTAATGTTAAAGATAATTTTTCGTGCAACGTAACTTCCCCGATCTTGCTCTGCCACCACAACCGGATGAAACGGAACAGACAGCGGAAGTTTCAATAAACATTCCATCACCTTGGCGCGCGCTGTTGTTCGCCATGTATTGAAATCATTGAAATTTCCCGATGACCATGAAAGCGGAAACGTAAGACGTTCTGCAAGGACAGTATAGAAAGACGGAAGGTTATCGCGAACAACATTTGTCTGATACGCCGAGTCTTTTACACTTTGAGAAAAAATTGTCTGAGGAAAAAGAACAAGCAAGAACACGAGAAGTTTCTTCATATTTGGAAGCCTTGGTTCAGTGGTTTCTCTAACCCGTTCTCTCTTTTTGAATTGTGCATCTGTTGAATAATTACTCTTTTGACATTTTCGCGATTTCGGGATATAATTTTGTCATGCAATCTGGACATAGTCCGTGCGTAAAATCCACATCCACAATGTGGTCTTTGATATATACCTCAATTTGCTCCCACTGGTTGGTGCTCGATCTAATTTTTTTACAATTTGCACAAATAGGTAGTAGACTTCCAAGCTCCATTAATTCATGAATATCTTCTAAAATGAGCAATGTCAGCGACCTATTTTCGTATGTGAAGGGAGAGGTTGTTACCAGAAGTGGTACGTCGGTGACTTTCTCACCGATTTTGCGCTGCATAATGGTCTTTTTACGATAGACTTTTTCACCGCGGCTCGCCTCGATTACTGAATTCCATAGAACACAGGTTTTGCACTGAAGACTGTGTCCGCACCCTTCCTCCGTATTCCCGGAATAAATACAATAAAGTGCTTCTCCGCCCCGCTGTTGGAACACTACATCGCTCCTAAGCAAGCGAAGTGCAGAAGAATTCCAGAATAGGATGCGCATATCATCGTCCACCACTAATATTGGGAAAGGGATGGTATTAAACGCGTTCGTTAAAAAATCATTATCTTCATATAAGTGAGGTGACATAGAAATCCTTTCAAACTCTTCCTCTAAGGTAGCAGGAGTGTGCACGAAACGCAAGTTGGTTTTTGCATCATTTTTTTCTACACTTCGTTTTGGATGTTCACCGACCTTTCAATAAGGAGGATTGAAGTTCATGAATACAAATAATTTTAAATCATTGATCCCTCTTCTTTCATTGTTTGCTGCGTTTACCATGGTTCCCCTTACTGCACAAGAGAAGAAAATAAATGAAGATGGAATCTCCAAACAAATCGACGAGAAGTTCGAAGCACTTGATCATCGTCTCGATCAATTAGCAAAGGCGGTAGATGATGTCCTCTGGTACGATAAAGTGAGCGATGTGGCTAGCATCGAAAAGGTTTTTATTGTCGGGCCACCGCCTTGGAAAGTCAAGGATTCTACGGCAAGAGGCGCATTGAATCCGGTAAAATTTTGGGCGTATATCTTCATTCCGCAGAAACTCAATCGCAGTAAAAAATATCCGCTTCTTGTTCTGCCGCATGGTGGCGTACATGCAGATTTCACAACATACCATACGCACATTATTCGTGAGCTGATGGCGCAAGGTTATATCGTTGTGGCGCCGGAATACCGCGGCAGTACCGGTTATGGCAAGCAGTTCTACGAACGCATCGATTATGGCGGACGCGAAGTAGAAGACAATCACGCAGCGCGCGATTGGATGATTGAGAATTATAGAATTGTTGATAAAGATCGTGTCGGTGCAATTGGTTGGAGTCATGGCGGACTTATTACACTGATGGATATCTTCGAGTATCCGAACGATTACCAAGTAGCGTTTGCCGGTGTGCCGGTGAGCGATCTTGTGATGCGCTTAGGATATTATGATGATGATTACCGCAAAGATTTTTCTGCCCAATACCACATCGGCAAAACGGTGAGTGAAGACTCGGCAGAATATCGCAGACGTTCTCCTGTTTCATTCGTGGAAAAATTGAAAACACCCTTGCTTATTCATACCAACACCATCGACGATGATGTGCATGTGGAAGAGGTCGAACATCTTATTCAGGATCTGAAAGTGGCAGGAAAGAAATTCGAGTACGAGATTTTCAAAGATGCTCCCGGCGGACACAGCTTCGATCGCATCGACACAAAGCTGGCAAAAGAAACGCGAATGAAAATTTATACATTCCTTGCTAGATATCTTTATCCACCGCATCAGTTCAAATCAGTGGAAGATTTGGAGAAGGCAGGATACAAGTAATGAGGGCATTTGGGCTTGATAGAAAATGAAGTTGGCACAGCGGCTGAAATCCATATTGACAATTATTCATTTTTGAAATATCTGATTTTAAATAAGAAGAAAAAATTGTACCTTCTTGTAAGTTCAACGCGGGTTCGTCCGCGTTTTTATTTATCACTTAATTAAAGGATAATTCATGAAGAAGCTTATTGTGGTTGCTCTTGTGCTTTCGATATTGAGTAGCATGGTCATAGCACAGAAAAAAGAAACACCCAAGACAAAAAAAGAAAAAATTAGTTACAGTATCGGTGTGAATATTGGAAAAAATATGAAAACGCAGGGGATAGATCTCGATCAAGGACTCCTCACGCAAGGAATTAAGGATGGACTCAATAACTCAAAAACAGCAATGAGTGATAAAGATATGGAAGCAGCGATGACTTCTTTTCAACAGGAAATGATGGGCAAGATGCAAGCGAAGCAAAAAGTTGTCGGCGAAAAGAATGTCAAAGAAGGTGAAGCATTCCTTGCCGCAAACAAGAAGAAAGAAGGCGTTGTAACATTGTCCAGTGGACTGCAATACAAAATTTTAAAATCAGGTGACGGACCCAAACCGACAAAAGATCAAACAGTGAAGTGTCATTATCGTGGAACGCTCATTGATGGAACCGAATTTGACAGCTCATATAAGCGAGGCGAACCGACAGAATTTCCTATCGGACAAGTGATCAAAGGATGGACCGAAGCTCTGCAGCTTATGCCTGTGGGTTCGAAATGGCAGCTCTTCATTCCGTCAGATCTCGCATATGGTCCGGAAGGTCGTGGACAAACGATTGGCCCGAACGCCACATTAATTTTCGACATCGAGTTGATCTCCATTAAATAATAGACTACCTCTCTGCGACGTACTTTTACAGTGCGTCGCATGTGAGTATCAAAATTATGGAATTCCTGCAGCAACTCATAGATTTCCTTCTTCACATCGACAGGCACTTAGTTGATCTTTGCGCAATGTATGGAATATGGATTTATGCAATTCTGTTTCTTATCGTTTTCTGCGAAACCGGTTTAGTGGTAACTCCTTTTTTACCGGGCGACTCACTTTTATTTGCTATTGGTTCATTGGCAGCCATCGGCGCAATGCATGTGGAATACGCCATTCCACTGCTGATATGCGCAGCTCTCACGGGCGACAATACGAACTATTGGATTGGGAGAAAAATTGGACCGAAAGTTTTCAGTCAGGAAAAATCTCGATTCTTTAATAAAGAACATCTTAACCGCACGAACAGGTTTTATGATAGACATGGACGCATCACCGTGATTCTGGCACGATTCCTCCCTATCATACGTACGTTTGCGCCATTCGTTGCAGGTATCGGACGTATGGCATATCAGACATTTTTACTTTTCAGCATCATCGGCGCATTACTATGGGTCAATTTGTTTGTTCTGATCGGCTATTTTTTTGGCAATGTTCCATTTGTGAAACAACATTTTAGTGTGGTCATTCTTGCGCTGGTGTTACTACCTGGAACTCCGGCACTTGTGGAATTCATTCGACTCTTTGTCCAACGATCAAAGAAACAAAAGGCTGAGCACGTTAATTCTTAACGCACGAATTAGAAACATCATTTTTCTGTTGATTCTTGATCGCCTTGTTTATAACAAGGCGATTTTTTTCTCGGCACTTGATTCGCCTACACATTTGAGGCATATTTGTTCCAGAAAATAAATCATTGTTTATGATACCATGGTGAATTTATGCGTGCCGCATCGTTCTTAATTATTTTCAGTATACTCTCTTTCCATTTCTCCTATTCTGAAGAAAAAACAGGCGGTCGAATTCATGGTTCGATTATTGGAGACTATTTCTACAAAGCAGGAGGAGATCTACAACAATATGGTGATTCGTTATCTCAGTACAGTCAACCGATAGCTAAGGATTTTCAGGGATTTGAAATTCGGCGGCTTCATTTATTCTATGATTATGTTATCTCTGAACAGTTTTTCACTCGATTTCAATTGGAAGGTAACAATAAATCCCTCGAACCCGGTGGACGACAAGGATTATATGTAAAAACGGCATATGCAGAATGGAAAAATATCTTGCCTTCATCAAACCTGCTTCTCGGACTTGTACCGACACCAACCTGGTCATCAGTCGAAGGAATATGGGGTTATCGTTCTGTTGAAAAGACGATAACAGATTTTCGAAATCTCGGAAGCGGAAGTGACATGGGGATATTGTTACGCGGTACATTACCGACGAGCGTAGCTCTGGATTATGCCTTGATGATAGGAAACGGCAATTCACAAAAACCGGAAAACGACAAGTATAAAAAGTATTATTTTCTGCTTGGCGGAAGTCCATTTCAATATTTTTCAATTGAAGCGTATGTCGATTACGAGCCAGCCGCGTTAGGAAAAGATCGCACGACATGGAAAGCATTTCTTTCATACACAAAAGGACGATGGATGGCGGGAACTGAGATTATGGAACAAGTACAGCATAATCAAGACACACTATATAACAATTTTGCCGTTTTTGGGGTTTCTGTGTTTTCCTGGTATCGTTTTTCTGAACAATGCAAAGCATTCGGGCGGATTGATTACTATGATCCGAATCGATTTTCTCCCGGTACAGATTTCTATGAATATTTTCTTTCTTTTGGCATCGATTATATGCCGGTGAACGATATTCACTTCATGCCGAACATTTGGATAAATACTTTCACCGATAAAAGTTCAGCCGGACGCAAGAAAGCTGCAGATGTTGTTCCTCGAATAACGTTCTACTATACATTTGATTAACAATCATTCTATCGGACATCATAAAAGGTTTTATGAACATCAGTATCCGTCTTGCTGCACCTTCAGATGTTTCCATCATTGCTGAGTTCAACACAGCGATAGCGAAAGAGACAGAAGGAATTGAACTGAATCGCGAACGACTCCGAAAAGGAGTGGAAGCATTGTTCGCTGATCCATCAAAAGGTCTATACTATATTGCTGAAAGCAATGGAAAGATCGCTGGGCAATTGATGATCACGTATGAGTGGAGCGATTGGCGTAACGCTGCCTTTTGGTGGATACAAAGTGTGTACGTTCGTCCGGAATATCGCAGGCATGGTGTCTTCCGTGCACTCTATCGGTATATCGAGTCGATTGCCAGAACTCGCGGGGATGTCTGCAGTGTGCGTCTCTACGTTGACCAATCAAATGAACATGCCCAGAAAACATACGAATCACTTGGCATGAGGCGTTCCCACTACCAGATGATGGAGATGGATCTTGGGTTGAAGTGAAAACAGAAACGAACCACACTTATTAGTAAATCAGATATTTTCAAACTATTTACCATTCCTTCTATCCTTGATATTCCTTTCTTCTCTCCAAAGTCGATACAAGCGGAACCTTATGTATTGGAAGCAGTGTTAGATGAGAAAAGAAATTATTTGAAAAACACCTATGGAAGGAGGGAAGTATGAAGATTGCAGTTCTCGGAACTGGTATGGTTGGCGATGCGATCGGGACGAAACTTATTCAATGTGGACACGAAGAAAAATGGAACCCACGCTTCTCAGGGGACATTTGCCAATGCCGCTTCATTCGGTGAAATTGTATTCAACTGCACACATGGCGTAGCTTCACTAGAAGCACTTAACCTCGCAGGTACGCACAATCTGAAAAACAAAATTCTCATCGATATCGCAAACGCGTTGGATTTCTCTCAAGGGATGCCGCCTTCGCTTGTTGTATGCAACACGGATTCACTCGGAGAACAAATACAGCGTGCTTTTCCCGACACGAAAGTTATCAAAACCCTGAATACATTGTAGTCTTATGGTAAATCCCGATCTTGTCGCTAACGGTGATCATGATATATTTATCAGCGGAAACGATGTGGAAGCAAAGACAGCCGTGACAAAGATATTACGAGATTGGTTTGGCTGGAAATCTATCGTTGATTTGGGTGATATTTCAAACGCGCGCGATAGAAATGCTGCTGCCGATTTGGGTGCGACTCTACGGGAAATTCCAAAGTCCCAACTTCAATTTCAAAATTGTTCGATAAAATAATCACTAGGAAAGGACAATTGTTGTTCGAGTTTTACTGCTCTTTTGTACTGCTTCGATAATTCGAATAACATTTAACGCCTCTTCTGGTTTTACAGGCAGTTCCTTGCCATGAGCGATGCTTTCATAGAGAGCGTCATAGAATGCAGAATAATTTCCGGGAAGTGTTTCGTACTTCCTTTGTGTAACACCTTCTTTTTCTGTGTTCAATGTTCCCCACCACTCTTCTGATTCGCGTCCCCAGTCTGGGTCGTTTGGATTTTTTCCCTGCTTGAGCGTTTCTTCCTGCGGATCGAGTCCCCATTTGAGGAAAGAACCTTGCGTTCCATGAAGGATGTACCGCGGTCCTGGTTCTTTTACAAGCAAACTAGTTTTTAAATTAACATTAACATGGGGATAATGCAGTATGATATCGTACCAGTCGTCAACTTCGCCGCCAGTCCGCATTATTTTAAGAACACTGGTTACTGCTTCCGGCATGCCGAAGAGTACGAGCGCTTGATCGATCATATGCGAGCCAAGATTATATAATGCTCCGGTTCCTGACGAGGCTCTTTCTTTCCATGTGTTCTGCGGAACTATGTTTTTGTATCGATCGAAATGCGCTTCATAATCGACAAGTCGCCCAAGCAATTTTTCATCAAGTATGTGTTGTACTGTTAAAAAATCTCCATCCCATCGTCTATTTTGGAAGACACTTAAAATTTTTCCCTTTTGCTGTGCAAGTTCGATCAATTCATTCCCTTGCAGTACGGTCTGTGTAAATGGTTTTTCAACAATAACATGTTTTCCTGCGTCAAGACATTGCTTTGCGAGTTTATAGTGTGTCTGATCTGGAGTATTCACGATGATAACCTCAATCTCACTATCTTGAAGAAGATCGTCTATGGATCGCGATAGAAGAATGTTTGGATAGAGCATGCGTGCTTCATCTTTACTTCGCTCGACAATTCTTTTTATCCGAAAATTTTTATGATGGGACACAAGAGGAGCGTGAAATACTTTTCCGGACATTCCAAAAGAAGCGATGCCGACAGTAATTCTTTCTTCCATCTACATCACCGCATTTTCCAATACTTCGAATTTAATTTTTTTAGTATCTATTTTTGTCTTCAATCCCAACGGCACTGTAAGTTTGCGGGAAATGTGGCCATACTGGAAATTCATTACAACGGGACATTTGATCTTCTGCGCGAATTCTTCCTGAACTTGATCAATTGTTAAATAGGGATCGCTTGGATTACTGGGCACACAGTCTGTGAACTTGCCATAGACCAATGCTTCAAGCTTGTGCAAAATTCCAGCATTGAGAAGCTGTGCCAATATTCGATCGACTCGATACGGCGATTCATCAACGTCCTCCAAAACGAGTATCGAATCCTCCATAGGCGGCTGAAATGGCGTGCCCATCAAGCAGGCGAGGAGTGAAAGATTCCCACCCACTAATCGCCCACTTGCTTTGCCGTGCCGGAGAATTTTCAACGGTTCATCAGCAGGATTATTCATGGCTCCGATCTTCTTGTTCGATGTGAGCATGCGCCAGAAATGTTCTTCGGTGTATGGATCGAAATCTCTCCACATATCTGAACCTGTCATAGGACCGGAGAAGGTTACTAATCCAATCTTGCGGAAGATGGCAAGCTGTAATGCCGTTAAATCGCTATACCCAACGATGATTTTGGGATGTGCTTTCAACGCACGATAATCGATCATCTGTAGTAAACGTGGAGTGCCATACCCGCCGCGAATAGCGAAAATCGCTTTCACGTTTTTGTCGCGCACCATCTCATTAAAGTCCGCAGACCTCTCATCATCGCTCCCGGCAAGATATCCATAAACCGTGCGGATATGTTTGCCGCACTTGACACGATATCCCAACTGCTCAAGGTACAATGCGCCCTTGAGAATTTTTTCCTCAGAGGAAGGAGTGCTTGCAGGTGCAACGAGTCCTATCAAATCGCCTTTTCGAAGGCGACGTGGTTTTATGATGTCCATATATTACTCTGCTCTGTAAGAAGTATGTACAGGAAAAAAGATTATGGCAACACGGTTCATGTTCCTCTTTTCTGCTGAACAGATTTCACCAACTTTCCAGGAAATGTTCTCGGCAACAATCGAACAAGTTGTGTACCCAGCAAATTTTTCCACCCAGAAATGACAAGTGGCTTTCCTTTCATCAATCCTTTATATCCTTGAAGCGCCACTGCGGAAGCATTCATTGAAAGTGCACCGCCGAGGATTTTTTCGTTAGTAAAACCGGCTCTTTTTCCAAATCCCGTTGCAGTGGGGCCAGGACACAATGCTGTGACGGTCACTCCTGTTCCTTGCAATTCTTCAGTAAGAGCCAGTGAAAAATTCAGCACATACGCTTTGGAAGCATAATAGGTCGCCATCAACGGACCGGGTTGAAACGCTGCAGTGGATGCAACGTTTAGTATTTTTCCGCGTTTTCGTTCAATCATTCCCGGTAGAAAGAGCTGAGTGAGATGTGTCAGTGATGTTATATTAACCTGAATCATTTCCAACGCATCGGCAGCATTCATTTTCGCGAACTCACCGCGCCAACCAAATCCCGCATTATTGACAAGGACATCGATATTCCCTCCTTCGCTTTGAAGTGCTTCAAAAATTTCTTCCGGTGTGGAAGAAACAGACAAATCTTTTGTATAGCATTTCACCTGCACACCGTATGTTTGCTGTATATTTTCAGCGATGTGTTTGAGTGTGTCATGGCTGCGCGCTACAAGGGCAAGATCATGACTTTCCCGTGCAAAGAGCTTTGCAAGTTCTAATCCAATGCCGCTCGAGGCGCCTGTAATAAGTGCAATAGGATTTGTATTCATTCCTCATCAGTTCCTGTTTTAAAATTTGTCTCTTGAATTTTTATCTCACATACATTGCAATCATCTTTTCAATTGCCGCTGCACATACGGGATCAAAATCGATCGGATTCAACGCGAACATCTTACAATCGATAGCAGGCCGATACATTTCCTTTGATGTATATCCAGAACCTTCAAACGCTCCGACCTTGCCGATCCACTTGGGATCTTTCAGTATCTCTTTTGAACTCTTTAGTAAATCCTCGCGCTTGTCATAGTAATCAGCCGCAAGTCTATCTAATTTGCCGCGGAGTGCTTCGATGCTGTCGTACTCTGTTTTACGCCACGGTGTTGGAATCGGTGTATCGTCGGAAACAAAGGTACGCCATTTTAATGTCTCTTTGGTATTCGTTCGTGTCACATTCGGCTCCCACGGCTCAACACCTTTCGGATAAAAATCTACGTACGAAATTTGCGAACTGTAATACTCATCTCCTAAACCGCCAAAGCAATGTCCAAACTCATGTACATACACATAATCCATTTCCCATTCCTGTCCGACTTTTGCTGTTTGTGTGAATGATGTTGTGTACAGGTTGAAGATTCCACCGCCACCGTAGCGGTTGTCGTTGACAAGAATGGTGATGAAATCGTACGGTGCTGCGCCTGCAATATCGCGCAGTGTTCGGTTCTCTTCCGTCAAAACATAGCGAGCCGAACCAAACGTATTATACATTGTGCCCAATGCTGTATTCTTCCATACATTTTTATCCGGTATATCGATCCCAGATTCAGCCGAAATCACTTCTATCGCTCGTACATTAAAATCGTTTTTGTGCTTTTTGAAGGGCTGGTAGGAAAAGAGTGTTTCGGAAAAATGCTTTGCATCCTTTCGAAATTTTTCCATATCGCCCTTTGCATAGCCATCGCCCAGAATAAGAATATCCACTTTCTTATCTGGCGAACCGTTGATCATCACATCAAACACAGGAAATGCGTTCTGATGTTTCTCATGATTTACAACCGTAGGATTATTCGGATCGATTACTGTTGAGAATACCTCTCGGAATGCCATCATTTCACCAGCGGCAACGAACTTATCACGGCGATAGAAATTCACAACGACCTTTTTCTTCGGGAACGGAAAACGTACGGTTTCTTGACACGTTTTCCATACACCATTCATCGCTTCATCCGTGGTTTGCCATTCGCCAAACAATGTTGAATATCCACGTGAGTAAATAAGATTGTTGGTTTGAAGATCGGTCACCTTAAAAAAACTGTCGCCAAGATTGAGTGTATCCAACAAATTAACTTTGCTTCCGGGCCAGGCTCCTTCTTCGTACACTTTATCAAGTGTGATTTGCTCCTGCCCCTTTGTGCCGATGTGATAATAATCGATCCGCATGGTCGTGTTAGTGAAATTGTTTTCGTATGTCTGCCCCAGAGAGACGCTGGCACACAGAAAAATAAGAAGAGCAATGTTTTTCATAGTAATCCTCTTAATGAAAATGTCTGATGTTTTACACTTTTTATCCCAACACTACTCCTGAGAATAGGAGGAATGCACTGAGCACAATCAAGATAGCAGTTGTTGCCCAGCCAATTACATTTTGCAAGCGGTTATTGGTATAATCCTCCATGATCTCTTTGTTGTTAATGATAACCATCATACAAATGAGAACAACGGGCAGCAGAATTGCATTGACTACTTGTGTCCAGATAGTTATAGCAATCAGAGGTGCACCGGGAATGAGAATGATACCTGCACCGATCAGAATAATTATGGTGAAGAGAAAATAGAACTGCGGTGCTTCGCTGAATTTTTTATCGATGCCCGCTTCAAATCCAAACGCTTCACAGACATAGTATGCCGTCGCTAACGGAAGAATTGCAGCAGAAAAAATAGATGCTATAAATAATCCAAATGCAAAGAGTTGTCCCGCCAGCGCACCGGCTAACGGTTTAAGCGCCATCGCAGCGTCGGCAGCTTCGTTGATCTTGATGCCGTTCACATGCAGCGTTGCGGCGCAGGCAACAATAATAAAGAACGCGACAACCACCGTTGCAATACACCCAAGGACAACATCCCACAAAGTGTACTTGTAGTCGCTCACCTTCAATTTTTTTTCAATCACCGCCGACTGCATATAGAATTGCATCCAAGGCGCTACAGTGGTACCTATGATACCTAGAACGGTAAAGATGTATTCTTTATCGAACTGAATGGTCGGAGTAATAACTGCTGTGCCTATGACTTTCCAATCAGGTCCGGCAAGAACTGCAGAGACAACATAGGAAAGAAGAAATACGCTGAAGAGTAAAAACACTCTCTCGGCAAACTTATAGTTTCCTTTTAGTACAAGCACCCATACTGCCACAGCGGCAAGCGGAACAGAAATATATTTGCTTACACCAAAAATGTTCATACTGCCTGCCACGCCTGCAAACTCAGTTGCCGTATTGCCCACATCGGCAATTAAAAGGAAGATGAACATGTAGAAAGTAATGCGAACACCGAAACTCTCGCGGATCAAATCAGCCAAGCCCTTGCCTGTGACAACGCCCATACGGGCATTCATTTCCTGAATGGTCAAGAGTGCGATGAATGACGGAATTAATGTCCAGAGCAGTTTGTAGCCATACAGTGCACCGGCAACGGAGTAGGTTGTGATTCCACCGGCGTCGTTATCCACACTGCCGGTGACAATCCCAGGACCCAAAATGCTTAAAAAGATTGCGAGTTGACGCAGAGCAGGATTGTCTTTGAGTCTTCGGAAGAAGTTCATATTATACGGTATCCTCTTCTTTTATTTCCGGGTAAAGGGATGCTACTGCATCACGATACGAGACCAATCCTTGGAGTGTATCATCTTCATCCACAACAGGAATTGCTTCAAAATTGTATTTGAAAAAAAGCTTTGCAACACGTCGGATACGTGTATCGATTTGCACCGATATCGGTTGTTCGGTCATAATATCGGCAATAAACATCTTTGCATCACTCATCAGCAGGTTGCGTAAACTTACTACGCCTTTCAGCCGTCCATCATCATCGAGTATATAAGCATATCGATATATTTCGGTCTTTTCACACTCTACACGAATGCGCTCTATTGCTGTGCTCACCCTCTCGGTCGACTTCGCGGTAATGAAGTCGGTATTCATGATACTGCCGACACTGTATCTTGAAAGTTTGGAAAGCTCTTTTAATTCGGTCACCTTCTCTACAGAGAGCAGAGCATACACTGATTGCCGTTTCTGTACATCACAGGCATCAAGCAAGTCAACCGCTTCGTCCATTTGCATCTCGTTGATAATCGGCGCTAGTTTGAATGGTTCCATCGATTCAACAATTTGCAGACGATTCTTGAATTGCATCTCTTGAAGCGTCTGAGCGGCAGTAAAATGATCGAGCGACTCAATGAGGGCGATGCGTTCGTCCGTGCCCAGATCTTCAAGAATATCGGCAAGATCGGCTGGATGGATTTCTGATAACTTCGATGCATCGGTCTTCAACTGTACCGATGCATACACCGATGTTGTGGCTGTTGGCTGAACATACTTCCATGAAACAAACTCATCTTTAAGATCGCGGTCAGTGACCCAGCGAAATGCGGCATTCACCGGACGCAGGAATCCGAGCCGCCGCAAAATTCCTTTGAATCCAATGTCGATGTGTACTACCCACAGATTAGTACTTTCTTTCGCTTTGTCTTCTATAAGCAATTGAAGATCGTTCACCCGGACGATTTTGTATCCTGATGTCGAGATGATTTGTTGGTCGAGAAATGATTTACAAATGAGAATCTCATTTTCTGCCGCTTTTCTTTGCTGCTCATGATCCATCGCAAAATCATCGATCGCGATATGTTCTTTGAATACTATCCGCTTGACGTTGCTCCATGGAATATACATTGGTGGTTTATGGCGATGTGTCCGCATCATCAATCCTGTTACACGCGGATACACTTGGGATGTAGTTGCTGCCAGATCAACTAATTTGCCGATCCGTCTATTGTCGCTGATCCGGACAACCGGCAGGTGAATGAATTCACTGAGGTATGAAAATTTTACTACTTCAAAAGCCATGTAATTATTATGATTTAAATAAATTTATCATTTGTCTCAAAATGTTTCGTACCACTGCTTCATAGTACCACTTTTTCTATTTCCAAATCATCCGGATTCGTGAACACAAGAATTGGGCTTTGTTCCTGTTCCGAGGGAACAATACGATTAAGAACGATGTCGTAACAAGTTTTCATCTCAGTTTCCCTCCGATCGGATGGGTGGCAAGATTCGTATTTGCGGAGAAGCAAGCAGAGCTTCAATTTAAAATAAGAATTCTTTTTGATAAATAAACGCTACAATAAGAAAAACATTTTTTTTCTTCGCCAGCTGATCGTTGAACACCGGCAACTGATGGTTTATTCATTTGAAACTCTTACCTCTTTTTCGTACCATCGAAGTGCAGACAAACACAATTACTATACGGAATTTCGCGTGCCGATCATTTCATTTATTTCACTCCTGTTTGGCGGGTTTGTGGCGGGTACCTTTGGTGCCTTGCTTGGACTTGGCGGCGGAGTGCTGTTAATTCCGTTCCTTGTAATGGTTCTTGGTGTCCCAATGCATCAAGCGATTGCGACAAGCATCATAGCGGTGATTGCCACATCGAGTGCTGGTGCTGCAATGAACCTTGAGCGCCGCACGGTTCATATACGACTTGGAATGCTGCTGGAAATTGCCACAGTAACAGGCGCCATTCTCGGCGGAATTACCGCTAACTATTTAAGCGCAAGTGTCCTGGCAAAACTCTTCTCTGGACTGTTGTTTCTGGTTGCACTCGTGATGATTTGGCGGGCGCGGCAGCATACAGGTCAGGAGCCGATTTATACCGACGGCACTCTTCCCGGCTCATTTTATGACGATGCCAACAGAAAAATCGTACATTATACAGTAAAGAAGATACCGGTTGCAATGCTGATCTCGATTGTTGCCGGCAATGTTTCAGGATTGCTTGGTGTCGGCGGCGGAATTTTTAAAGTGCCGGTAATGCATATCCTTTCCGGTATTCCGATGAAGGCGGCAACGGCAACGAGCAATTTTATGATCGGCGTGACTGCGGCGGCAAGTGCATTCATTTATTTTGCACACGGACATTTGAATCCTTTTATTGCTTCGACCGCCGCACTTGGCGTGCTTGCCGGCTCAATGACGGGCGTCCGTATCAGCCGCAGAATTCATGGCAAAGTGTTGACATGGATTTTTGCTTTAGCTTTATTAGGAATTTCGATTCAATTGTATCTACGATAAGTAAATGCCGGACTTCATTTCCATATCAAATAATGTTAGGCACGATGCTGAACGTTGGACAGGCCGCGTGCTTCGGATTGGTGTATGGGTCAGTGCAAGTTTAATGATAGCAGGATTGCTTATCGCAGCGATGTATCCTTCAACAATCGTTGTATTTTCCAGCAATCCAACGCTCGGCAACTTGGTGATGCGGATGCTCTCCGGTTCATTCGATCCTGTAACGCTGATGTTTGCAGGACTTGTCTTTCTGATGTTCACGCCAATACTTCGCGTCATCACTGCGGTGGTTGGATTTGGAGTGGAGCGTGACTGGCGATTTGTATTTGTTTCTTCTGTTGTGCTGTTACTTTTAGCGTGCGAAATTGTGTATTCGATTTTTATCAAAGGATAAAAAACCAATGACATTTACGCAAAAACTTCGTGATGTTCAGCTCCACCAAAAATCTCTTCTCTGTATCGGTCTTGATGTTGATGCAGACAAAATTCCACAACATCTGCAATCGTCGGCGAATCCTGTTCTAGAATTCAATCGACAAATCATTGAAGCAACACACGATCTTGTCTGTGCGTACAAACCGAATCTCGCTTTTTATGAAGCGATGGGCGAGCGTGGTTTGACCACATTACGGGAAACGTTGAAGATCATTCCCAAATCCGTTCTCACCATTGGAGACGGCAAGCGCGGTGATATTGGTAACACGGCTGAGCGGTACGCGAAATCGCTCTTTGATGATTTCGGCTTTGATTCGGTTACAGTTAATCCCTATATGGGATTTGATTCCGTTGAACCATTTCTGAAGAATTCGGCGAAAGGTGTCTTCCTGCTTGCGCTGACTTCCAATCCCGGATCAAAAGATTTTCAACGACTCAAGATAAATGGTAAACCGCTCTATGAAAAAGTAGTGCGGACGGCAAAAAAATGGAATACGAATCAGAACATCGGTCTGGTTGTCGGGGCAACACACCCGCGTGAACTTAAAATGATCCGCAAGATCGTACCGGAGATGCCGCTGCTCATTCCCGGTATTGGTAAACAGGGCGGTGATTTGGTATCAGCGGTAAAAGACGGCTGTACGAAGGATGGTACGTGCGCTATCATCAGTGCAAGCCGAAGCATTCTCTATGCGTCATCGGGAAAAGATTTTGCAGAAGCAGCAAGAGCAGAAGCGAAGAGAATGGTACAAGAAATGGGAACCTATAGAAATAGTATTTAGAGACGCGCCAATCATCAACTACAAGCGGGAGGAAGTATGAAACGCCGTGCATGGAATATTCATGAACGATTTCTTCGGCACATCTGGAGCAATCAATATCTCAAAACCACTTTACAGACGGTAGACGGCAAAGCGCTCAGAGTGATTGATGTCGGACAGCTCAATTCCGATAGTGGTCCGGATTTTCTCAATGCAAAAGTGAAAGTGGGAAACATCACCTATGCGGGTGACATAGAAATTCACCGTACGACATTCGATTGGTTCCAACACCAGCATCAAGAAGATCCGCGTTACAACAAAGTTGTTCTCCATGTTGTTCTCGAAGCCGGCTATAAATTTCCACCTACACTTGTAAAAAGCGGACGTGAAATTCCGGTCCTTGTTCTAGGGAATTTTCTTTCCGAATCCATTCACACTATTTGGCAAAAAGCTATTCTTGATGAACGGGTAAAAAAATCAGGAACTCTTCGCTGTTTTAAAAACAATGATATACTCTCAAGCGAACTGATTGATTGCTGGCTCACGAAGCTCGCAGTGGAGCGGCTTGAACTAAAGCTCCGTCGATTTGAGGAGCGATTGAAGCAGCTTGCTCATGAAAAGCGAATGATGGTGCGAGAACGGCAGCGACCGTATGGCGAGCCGCCGTTGGAAGGTGAACACGATGAAATTCCGCCGTCGCTCCCCGAGTTAACACAGAAAGATTTCTCACAAAAAGAACTTTGGGAACAAGTGCTCTACGAAGGAGTCATGGAGGGACTCGGGTACAGTAAAAATCGTGAACCATTTGTCCGTCTGGCGCAAAGCGTCACGTTGAAAATGATTGGAGATTTGGGAGCGGGGAGTGGAGGGGATAGAATTCAGGCGTTGCTCTTTGGAGTGGCGGGATTGATTCCCAAACTTAATTCTCTCAAAGAGAAGGAATCACGCGATTATGTGCGACGACTTGCGCGTGAGTGGAAAGTGCTGAAACCCTCATTTCATTCCGAAATCCTTCACCTTGCAGACTGGCAATTCTTCCCGACCCGACCATCGAACTTTCCAACTCTCCGAATGGCTGCTGCGTGTGCACTCATCAATAAGTTCTTCTTCGATGATCTTTTCCGACGCATCATCCAAACAATAAAGACCAATAGCTCGGAGGGAGAAAAGGAACGCGAACTCATTCAACTGTTTAGTATAGAGACAAACGATTTCTGGAAACATCATTATAATTTCGATGAAGCGGCGCCAAAGAATGTTACAGCGCTCGGAACCATGCGTATTCGCGAGATCATTATTAATGCCGTACTCCCGGTAACGCTCTTGTACGCACGCATCTTCAAAGATATAACCGTTCGCGAATGTGCCCTCCGTGTGTACCTATCTCTTCCAGCCACTGAAGATAATTCAATCACCAGATTAATGGAGAAGCAATTACTGAAAGGGCGACATCCTCAAGAACATGTGAGTCATCAACAGGCGGTGATTCAACTCTACAAGTATTATTGTTTGGAGGGGCGATGTCCTGAGTGCGAGCTTGGACAGCATCTATTTGTATAACTGCTTGCAGATGATAAAATAAAACCCCGCACTCGAATTTTAAATGCGGGGTCTTTTTGTTTATCGAATGGGAACGAGAAATCCTTAGACTCTGAACAACAGATCGGCATATGTCGGCAGAGGCCAGATATTTGCATCGACCATCATTTCCAATTTGTCGCCATCGACTCGTAGTTTTGCCATAGTCGTAAAGACCACATCGCGATAGTACTCTGCATGCTTGAGAACGTCGTTGCTGTGACCATTACCGGCCGATGCAGCTTCAAGTGCTTCGATATTTTTACCGAAGGAATCGATCGTTGATGTCAATTCTGCCAGTAATTTATCCGCAGTGCTTGATTTAGAGGCAACGGTTTTCAACGAGGACAGAGTAGCCGCAATCTTTCCGGCATATTCAAGAGAAGCCGGTAAAATTTGACGTTTTGCCATGTCTAACATGGTCAATGCTTCGATGTTGATCGTCTTGATATAGGCCTCAAGGAATATTTCATACCGTGAATGCATTTCCGCTTTGCTCAAGACGCCATGCTTCTCATATACCTTAACAGTCTTTTCGCTGATCAATGTGGGAATAGCGGCAACTGTGGACTTGATATTGGGCAATCCGCGTTTTTCAGCTTCTTTCACCCAATCATCGGTGTAATTGTTACCGTTGTAGATAATCCGCTTATGTTTCTTCACAATCTCCGTCACAATGTTTTGCGCTTCTGTGTCAACATCTTTTGCTTTCTCTAAACGACTCGCGATACGCGACAATATTTCAGCAACGATTGTATTCAAAGCAGTATTCGGTTCTGCAATGGATGCCGAGGATCCTACCATGCGAAATTCGAATTTGTTTCCGGTGAATGCGAACGGCGATGTTCGATTCCGATCTGTTGAATCTTTCGGTAATGCCGGCAGTGTGGTTACTCCGAGCTTCAGTTCACCGCCGACTTTGGATGATGTAGCTCCGCCGTTTTCGATCTGCTCTAAAATATCAGTCAATTGCTCACCAAGGAAGATCGAGATAATAGCCGGAGGTGCTTCATTCGCGCCTAACCGATGATCGTTTCCTGGGTTGGCAGTGGAAACGCGGAGCACATCGGCATATTCATCTACTGCCTGAATCACAGCAGCAAGGAACAGGAGAAATTGTTCGTTGTCGTGAGGCGTATTTCCCGGCTCTAGTAAGTTCTGTCCATCGTTAGTACTCATCGACCAATTGTTATGCTTCCCTGAACCATTCACACCGGCAAACGGTTTTTCATGTAACAGGCAGACCAAACCGTAATGGCCTGCAACTTTCCTCATTGTTTCCATCACTAACTGGTTGTGGTCGGTCGCAATATTGGTAGTTGTATAAATAGGAGCAAGTTCATGCTGAGCCGGTGCAACTTCGTTATGCTTTGTTTTTGCTAATACACCGAGTTTCCAAAGTTCTTGATCAACCTCTGCCATGAATTTTGCGATACGTTCTTTTAAGTTTCCAAAATAATGGTCCTCTAACTCCTGTCCTTTGGGTGGTTTTGCGCCAAAGAGTGTGCGTCCGGTAAGAATCAGGTCCAATCGTTTTTCGTACAATTTTTTATCAATGACAAAATATTCCTGCTCTGGTCCAACCGTCGTTGTAACGCGAGTAACTTTTGTATTTCCTAATAATCGGAGAATACGAACCGCTTCTTTTGAAAGAGCCTGCATCGATCGGAGAAGAGGGGTCTTTTTGTCAAGCGCCTCGCCCGTGTACGAACAAAACGCTGTGGGAATACAAAGAGTATTGTCTTTGAGGAATGCTGGAGATGTGCAATCCCACGCTGTATATCCGCGTGCTTCAAATGTTGAACGCAATCCGCCAGACGGAAAAGATGAAGCATCCGGCTCGCCTTTGATCAATTCCTTGCCGGAAAACTCCATAATAACACGTCCGTCTGGGGTTGGAGAAATAAAGGAATCATGCTTTTCAGCGGTAATTCCGGTCATCGGCTGAAACCAATGGGTAAAGTGGGTTGCACCTTTTTCGATTGCCCAATCTTTCATTGCATTGGCAACGATATCGGCAACTGCCGGATCAAGCGGCAAACCATCATCGATGGTCCTTCTTAACATTTTATAAATATTCTTCGGCAGCCGGGTTCTCGTTGCTGCATCGCTAAAGACGTTAGAAGCAAATGTATTTTCCAACGATTCCTGAAGCACTAATGGTTCTTTTGCCATATTTGTTATATCTCCTTGAAAGTAGATGAACATTATTATATTACGTCTTAGTATAAAATAACATAAATTATTAATGTAATCAAGCCATATTTCGGTTTATTTTTAATTTCGTAATAGGACAGCCTCTTTATGCATTTTTGTAATTACTGAGAGGGCTCTGCTTCAACTGAATAAACGGTTTCTCTTAAAATAAAGTTTCTCTAGACCCTTCTTCAAAGTAATTCAAGATCGAAGAAAATGCAACACAGAAATATTCTTGCTTATGGTTCTTTCACATTATTTTCAGAGTTTGCCTCCATTTGCCGATACACTTCCTTTGTTTGCCGATTTATCCATATCTTTTTAAATATTCTGTTGTATGTTCAAATAGTTTGCTGCTCATGTTCTATGTCTTATTTTGCAACTTTTTAGTTCAGGTTCTCGTTTTAAAGGACACCTGATTTATAAACACCAAAATCACATTTGAAACCTATGGAAAACAAACACATCGACCTTTCGGCATTACGGATTAGTAGAAATCAGGAACAGCAGGATGGTCCCCCCCAAAAAACAGGTACGTATATCGGCATCGCTGTCAGTATTCTTGTTCTCGGGATTGCTGGATTCTTTCTCTATCAGTCATTGTTTACGCCTGCAACCGAAGTAACATTAACGACAGTTTCCTGGACATCCCCATCGCAATCAAATGCTGTGCTCACCGCAAGCGGATATGTCGTTGCACAACGAAAAGCAGCAGTTGCTTCAAAGGGAACCGGAAGGCTTGTGTATCTCGGAGTGGTGGAGGGAGACCGTGTAAAGAAGAATCAAATTATTGCACGGCTTGAAGATTCCGATATGCGTGCCTCACTCGATCAGGCGAAGGCTAATCTCCGGATAAACGAAGCTGATCTGAAAGATGCACAGCAATCGCTCAAGCGTCAGAAGGACTTATTAGAAAAAGAATTGGCAACTCAAGCAGACTACGATGCGGCTGAAGCTCGCCAGCTGCGCGTCATTGCTAATATTGAAATGGCAAAAGCCATGGTTAATGGTGCGGAGGTATCGTTAGAAAATACACTTATTCGCGCACCATTCGATGGAACCGTTTTAGCCAAGAATGCAGACATCGGAGAAATGGTCGTTCCTATGGCAGCAAGTGTCGGTTCGAAATCAGCTGTTGTCACAATTGCCGATATGAAATCTCTGCAAGTAGAAGCCGATGTATCCGAATCCAATATTGAAAACGTCAAGCCCGACCAACCTTGCGAGATTACACTCGATGCATATCCAGAAGTTCGCTATCAGGGGTATGTCGCAAAGATTGTTCCGACAGCCGACCGTGCAAAAGCAACGGTGATGGTAAAGGTTGCCTTCAAATCGTACGACAATCGTGTGTTACCGGAAATGGGAGCAAAGGTGTTGTATCTAACAAAAGTATCCGATGCAGCCGCATCCACCGAAAAACCGCGTCTTACTATTCCAGCATCTGCAATTGTCGAACGCGATGGCAAGAAAATTGCATTTCGCGTGATAGATAATAAAGTATCATCTGTTACAATTTCTGTCGGTCGTACGATGGGAACACTTGTTGAAATCACAGACGGTCTCACTTCCGGAGAAAAAGTGATTGATAAAGTAGATGCCTCGATCACTGATGGAACAAAAGTGAAGGTGTTGTAAAGATAGAAGGAAGAATTCAGAAGTAAGAAAATAGAATTTAGAAGAGAAAAACAAGAATTAGGAAATATGAAATCAGAAATAAGTATTTTAGGACATGGGAAAAGCATGAGCGAACCAGCAAAGTCGTTTCAGGATTTGATTGTGTGGCAAAAGGCGCATCAATTTGTGTTATCAATTTATCAAATGACTGATAATTTTCCAAAGAATGAACTGTTTGGAATAACACAGCAACTTCGTCGAGCTGCCATTTCGATTCCAGCAAATATTTAAGAGGGTTTTCGGAAAAACGGAAAACTCGATAAACTTAGATTTTTCAATATTGCGCAAGGATCCATAGAGGGATGCCGATACTTTATAATTCTTTCTTCAGATCTTGCTTTTCTGAAGTCCGATCTTATCATGCCGCAGCTTGAAGAGGCGAGCAAATTGTTAAATGGATATATCAAGGCTATACGTAATTCGAAATAAAATATTCCTCATTCTTATGTCTTATTCCTGACTTCTTTTCTATGAAACACAATCATCTGGAGAAAACATGCCCAACACAATCATCCAAGTTCAAAACGTTTCTAAATCCTATTGGCGGGATAGTTTTGAAATCCCCGTTCTCAACGACATTTCCATCGATGTTCACGAGGGAGAGTTTCTAGGACTCATGGGCCCATCCGGTTCCGGTAAGACAACATTACTCAATCTTATAGCCGGCATCGACCGGCCCAGCAAAGGTAATGTTCTGGTGGCTGGAACGGATATTTCCAAACTGAACGAATCTGCACTGGCGAAGTGGCGTTCGCACAATATCGGCTTTGTTTTTCAGTTCTATAATCTTCTGCCTGTTCTCACCGCATTCGAGAACGTCGAGCTTCCGTTATTACTCACATCGCTTTCTAAGGCAGAGCGGAAGAAACACGTCGAACTTGCACTCGGCGTCGTCGGTCTTGGCGATCGTATTCAACACTATCCCAAACAGCTTTCGGGCGGGCAGGAACAACGCGTGGCAATCGCGCGGGCAATCGTTACGGACCCGACTCTTCTCGTGGCTGACGAACCCACGGGCGATCTGGATAAACGTTCCGCTGAAGAGATTATGGTGTTACTCGATCGATTAAATAAAGAGTTTAAGAAAACAATTGTAATGGTAACNNCGCACGCTTCTTACTATTATCGGTATGGCTATCGCCGTGATGGCATTCTGTGTGCTCAGGACTGTCGTGGATATGTATTATGCCGGTTTGGATGCAACTGCAGCAAACCGCTTAATTACACGGCAAGCGGTGTCTTTTATTTTTACCCTTCCGTACTCATATCGTGATCAGATCGCAAGAATTCCAGGGGTTCAAACGGTCTCATTTGCGAATTGGTTCGGCGGTACATATAAAGAAAAAAGGAATTTCTTTGCTCGAATGGGCGTCGATGCTGAAACAATCTTTGATGTCTATCCTGAATGCCTTGTTGATGCGAAGGAGTTTGAACAGTTCAAACGTGAACGTAATTCATGTATCGTAGGATCTGAAATTGCCAAACAATATGGTTTTAAAGTCGGCGATATTATTCCAATCGACGGAGATATTTATCCGGGGAAATGGGAATTCGTTGTAAGAGGTATTTATAAACCACGCGATAAAGTGACCGATGCAACCCAAATGTTTTTCCATTGGAATTATATAGACGAACGTATGAAACAAGACATGCCTGGACGTGC
>PLMS01000151.1 GCA_003142575.1 Ignavibacteriota bacterium | reverse complement strand
CGCGTGTTCGAGTCACGCCGGGGTCACTCTGACTATAGTCTTTCACTACTACCACTTACTATCAAGAAATAAAAATCCCGTCTCTTGCAAAACAAAAGACGGGATTAATATCCTAAAATATTTTTCTTCTACTTCAAATTCCAGATCAGCGCGCGTTTTTCCGGAGCTAAATACATTTTTCCATCTTGACCACATCCGAACGCATCGTAAAATGCTTGAAGGTTTGGCAACGAACCATTGACCCGGAGTTCAGCAGGTGAATGGAAGTCGGTTTTTACCTGCATCCGAAGCCGTTCGGGGCGCACATTCCGCCGCCACACTTGTGCGAACGAAAGGAAAAATCTCTGTTCTGGAGTGAATCCATCAATTGGTTCGACTTTTTTTCCTTTAAGTGTATTTTCCATGGCCGTATATGCAATGGCAAGTCCGCCAAGGTCACCGATATTTTCGCCGAGAGTCATTGAGCCGTTGACGTGAAGAGAATCAATTGGGACAAAGCCATCGAACTGATGAGCGAGCATTCCTGTTCGTTCGTCGAATTTCTTGCGTGTCTCCGGTGTCCACCACATCTTCAAATTTCCTTCTGCATCGAACTTGCTTCCTTGATCGTCGAAGCCATGAGAAATCTCGTGGCCGATAACGACGCCAATGCCGCCATAATTCACAGCATCGTCTGCCTTGAAATTGAAGAACGGAGGCTGCAGAATTCCTGCTGGGAATACGATTTCATTCATCGATGGATTGTAATATGCGTTCACAATCTGCGGCGACATTCCCCATTCGGTCCTGTCCACCGGTTTACCAATCTTATCAATTTCTCGCCACACGGCAAACTGTGCTGCATGCCGAACGTTTTCCAGATAGGAAGTTCGATCNNGCATCATCCATCCAGGTAATGGTATGAATATGCTCACGCAATGCAAGCTTAATATTGTTGACCAATTCCAGTGCACGAGCCTTTGCTTCTGGAGGAAATGCTTTCGCAACATACACCTCGCCAATAGCTTCTCCCAAGAGACCATCAATCACGCCACGGATGCGTTTCCAACGCGGCTGCATTTCTTTCGCACCGGTCATGATAGTGCCGCGGAACCGGAAATTCTCTGCGACGAATGCGGAACTCAAAGAGTTTGCGGAGTTACTCACGACTCTCCAGCGGAGATAGTTTTTCCATGTCTCAACAGAAACGGTTTCCAGCATAACATTTACTTCTTTGAAAAATTCAGGTTGTCCGACATCCACACTTCCCGGATTTGACCATCCCAGATCGGTAAAATATCGTTTCCAGTCGAATGCGGGAGCGAGTGCTGCAAGCTGCTCCTGGGTCATTTTATTATAGTTCTTGTCCGGATCGCGAAGATCCACAAGCCGGCGCGATGTCTTAGCAAGCTGCGTTTCAAAAGCCATCACTGATTGCGCTGAAGCAGCCGCCTTTGCGCCATCCTCACCTATCAATTGAAACATCGCCGTCACATGTTTTACATATTCTTCACGAATTCGTTTGGAGCGTGCCTCTTCTGAAAAATAGTAATCACGTTCAGGCAGCCCAAGACCTCCCTGGTGAATCTCACCGATGACTTCAATGCTATTCTTCGGATCCTGTTCAGAGCCAAAGTCGAAAAGGGGATTGAGATTCATGGAATGAAGACGACCGATTTCCCGCTGCACATCCTGAATATTCTTGATCGCTCCGATGCGTTCCAATTCTCCAGCGATAGGTTTCATTCCGAGTGCTTCGATAGCAGCAGAGTCCATTCCTGTCGCATAAAAGTCACCGATCTTTTGTTTGTTGCTTCCTGCAAGCGCCGATTTGTCCTTTGCTGCGTCTTCAAGAATCTCATGAAGCACATCGCTGTTATGGTCTGCAAGGATATTGAAACTTCCCCATTGATCGAAGGCGGCAGGAATTGGATTGTTCTTGAGCCACGTACCGTTTGCATAGTGGAAGAAATCATCGCAAGGTTTTATTGAAAGATCCATATTGGCAGGATCAATTGGTTTTGTTTGATTCGGTATATTCTGTCCCATTGCTGCACTGAGGAGTAATAATGCAGCAGCGACTTTGAGTGGTATGAAGAGTTTCATTGGATTGATTCCTTGAAGTGGTTGGAAAGGTGTGGATGAAAATGTATAATAATCTTGTGTGAGTCTCATCTTTGAGGTCGGCACAATATAAAAACCGTCTGTGTGATTGTCAAGATCTATTCGTCAAACAAAAAAAATCTGCCGGAGTGTTCCTGAAATAGGCTATATTTTTTTTTCGTCAGTCTTCTTAAGCTGAATTTATAAGTTCAATAACTCGTCAATAGAAATTGCCGAGAGGTCCGGAACAACAACAATGGCATTGGGGAGTCTTTCCTTTGTTCCAATACCTAAAGCTTTCATGCCTGCGCGTCTTGCGGATTCGATCCCGGCAACAGCATCTTCAACGACAAGACAATAANNAGAAAAACTTCAGGGTCTGGTTTGGAGTTTTCGATTTGGTGGCCATCGACAATTGCATCGAATAAATGTTCGATCTTCACTTGCTTGATAATAGTCAAGGCATTGCGGCTATTGGATGCAACGGCAATCTTAATTCCTCGATTTCTCAATTCGTGCAGTGCGGAAAGAGCGCCGGGGAGGAGCACTTCCGTTGTTACTTTTGAAAGAGATTCGACAAAATATCTGTTTTTCCTATCCGCGAGTTCTTGTTTCTGCTCGGGAGTATACTGTTTTCCGGATGCTTTTGTTATAATTTCTATACATTCCATTCGCGCTACGCCGCGGAATTTGTGGTTGAATTCATGGTCGAAGAAATCAAATCCTTCCTCAGCTGAAAGTTTTTTCCATGAGTGATAATGATATTCATCCGTCGAAACCAAAACGCCGTCGAGATCGAACAAAACAGCTTTTATCATTGAATCAATAACTCCAATCTTTCCACAAATTATGAATCCATCATTAAGGTACGGAGAAGTCTCTCTATTTCAAAAAAAGGCACATCACCCTTGATTTCAAAGAAACCAATTGTTACACTCACACTGACAACTATGAGTTTTCAACTGATATCACAATGACACAATAAAACATTCATCCTTCATAACTCACATGCAGACATCGATGATTGATTGGCTTAAACGTTTTTGGCATGAGCATCCACTGGCATCCATTGTTCTTCTTGCTCTTATCCCGCGTCTTGTTGCTGTAGTATTCTCCAAGGGCTACGGAATGCACGACGATCACTTTGGCCCTATTGAGCAGCCATTCATCATTATGAATGACATAAGCTACTGGACCACCAAAACAACACCGCATGGGCATAGCATTGTCTATCCTTCAATTCATTATTTATTGTTTCAGGGATTCGAGGCTCTAGGAATTCGAGATCCCCAGGCAAAGATGTATCTTGTGCGCTTCCTCCATGCACTCTATTCGCTTTTGATTGTATCTTTCGGTTATAAAATTGCTGAGGTACTGAGCAACCGTGAAACAGCAAAAAAGGCAGGTCTTATCCTTGCGCTCTTTTGGGCGTTTCCATTCCTCAGTGTCCGCAATCTTATCGAGATGGTTTGTATTCCACCGCTGATGGCAGGTTTCTACTATGCGCTGATTTCCAAAAATAATGGAATGCGGAACGCATTCATTGCCGGATTGTGGCTCGGACTTGCGTTTGTATTCCGTTACCAAACCCTTTCTATCACAGGTACGCTGGGGTTGGTGTTTCTTTTCAGGAAAGATTTCAAGCAGATGGGATTGCTTGCTGCAGGTTTTTTCGTGACGGCAATTATCATTCAGGGGAGCGCAGATATATTTGCATGGGGATATCCATTCGCCTCATTCCGTGAATATATGCTTTATAATGCATCCCATGGAAATGACTATACAACGGGAGCGTGGTATAATTATTCTTTATTGGTGCTCGCTGCTTTTATTCCACCGATGAGTTTCTTCCTGTTATATGGTTTTTTCAGGAATTGGCGGAAGACGTTGTTGATACTGCTGCCGGTGATGGCATTCTTCGTTTCACATTCCTTATTTCCCAACAAGCAAGAGAGATTTATTTTCCCTGTGATACCGATAATCTTAACGTTGAGTGTCGTAGGTTGGGAAGAATTTGTACAAGAATCTGCTTTCTGGTCACGGCACCGGATCGCATTAAAGTCGCTTTGGATTTGGTTCTGGGTACTCAATTTCATCTTGCTGATTCCTTTTTCGACTTATTATTCTAAAAGGTCTAGAGTCGAAGCAATGTATGCACTCTATGGAAAACAAATACATGGCATAGTGATGGTGGGAGGAACATTAGGCACAACACAACCGCCGATGTTCTATTCAGGAGTGTATCCAATTCCGATTTATTTGATTAATAACGATGAACAACTTGCTCAAATAAAATCCACATTGGACACTGCTTATATCCTCCCAAATTATGCTGTCTTTTTTGGACTGGAAGATATTGATCATCGTGTTCAGCAGATTGAATCCTCGCTTGGATTGAAGCTTACATTAGAAAAACGCATAGAGCCGAGCTTTTTGGATGATGTATTCTATCGGCTGAATCCGCGCTATAACAAGAACCAAACGGCATTTTTATTCGATATTGATACGAAATAATGGGGGAACGAACCATGTTCAGATTGTTGTTGATAGACTGAAGGAAGAGTGTTATTATCTAAGAAATCATCAAAAGGAAAGTTTTCTATGAAATATCGAACCCTCGGGAAAAAAGGGCCGGTGGTATCAGCGATCGGTCTAGGGTGTATGGGAATGTCGGAATTTTACGGTATTGGGGACGAGAAAAAATCGATTGCCGTGGTTCATGAAGCAATTGAACTCGGAATTACATTCTTCGATACCGCCGATATGTACGGTGTTGGTGATAATGAGGAACTCGTTGGCAAAGCTATTCGTGGAAAGCGGGATAAACTTTTCATTGCAACGAAGTTTGGCAATGTGCGTGGTTCGGATAGAAGCTTTCTGGGTGTCGATGGTCGGCCAGAATATGTTCGTTCAGCATGTATAGCCAGTCTGCGTCGTCTTGGTATTGAGACCATCGATCTGTATTATCAGCATCGTGTTGATCATAATACACCAATCGAAGAAACCGTTGGAGCCATGTCCGAACTTGTTCGCGAAGGAAAAGTTCGCTATCTCGGTCTTTCAGAAGCGGCGCCGGCAACCATTCGCAAAGCGTACACTGTTCATCCAATTACCGCTTTGCAAACAGAGTATTCGCTCTGGACTCGCGATGTAGAGGCAGAAATTCTTCCAACCTGCCGCGAATTAGGAATTGGGTTTGTACCCTATAGCCCGCTGGGCAGAGGATTTTTAACAGGAAAGATCAAAAAGCAGACTGATCTTTTAGAAGGAGACTTCCGAAAAAATTCACCGCGGTTTCAAGTAGAAAACTTGAATAAGAATTTGCGAATTCTTGAAATGCTGGAACAACTTGCAAGTGAAAAGAAATGCACACCGGCTCAATTGGCCCTTGCATGGTGCCTTGCACAGGGAGACGATATTGTACCAATTCCGGGAACGAAAAAATTGAAATATCTTCACGAAAATATTGAAGCAGTCAAAGTTCAACTGACATCGACGGATATTCGTACCATGAATTCGATGTTTCCAGTTGGTATTGCAGCGGGAGAAAGATATCCTGCAGCACAAATGCAGAGGTTAAGCAAGTGATAGATTATCCTCTAAGAGTTCCGAAATTAGGCAAAAGAAAATCTAGTCATTGAGATGTTTTTTTGATCGTATTGAACTTGTCAAGAGTTTATAGACAAGATACAAACCAAGATCACGCTGATGTATTCTCCGAGCAATTTCAGTTCTCAGCTCAACGACGAATCACATCGATGCAACCTTTATAAAACTATTACCATTGCTTTGAACTGCAGAGGACTTTTGTCTATATTCTGATATGGAACATACACAAACTCTTCTTGTCCTTGATTTCGGATCGCAGTATACTCAACTCATTGCCCGGCGCGTGCGTGAGTTAGGAGTCTATTCTGAAATCCACCCGTTCAACTATTCCATCGATAAAATCAAAGACCAATGTCCGGTAGGCATCATTCTTTCAGGCGGACCATCAAGTGTCTACGAAAAAGACGCACCNNNCTTTTTATCGATGACCATAATGATCTCTTTGCCGGCTTAGATACATCAACATCGGTGTGGATGAGTCATGGAGATGCGCTGAGTCAACTGCCTGAAGGATTTGAGCCAATTGCACATTCTCGCAACGCGCCTATTTGCGCAATCCGTCATTTGGAGAAGAAGATGTTCGGTGTACAATTCCATCCTGAAGTAGTTCATACGCCAGAAGGAAAGAAAATTCTTGGGAATTTTTTATTCCTTGTATGCGGTGTAAAGGGGAATTGGACACCAGCCTCGTTTGTGGAAAAAGCGGAGGAAGAAATTCGTGCGCGGGTCGGGTCTTCAAGAGTTTTATGTGCATTGAGCGGCGGCGTTGATTCGTCAGTTCTTGCGATGCTCCTGCAGCGAGCTGTGGGCGACCAGCTTCATTGTGTCCATATCAACAATGGATTGATGAGGAAAAACGAAAGTGAGCAGGTTGTTCAAACCTTCCGCGATACCTTTCATATCAATCTTTCCTCTGTCGATGCGACAGACATATTTCTTTCTCGGCTTGCGGGAGTAGATGATCCGGAAAAAAAGCGAAAGATCATCGGAAAGACATTTATCGAGGTTTTTGAAGAAGAAGCGAAGAAACTCGGCGGCGCAGTAGAATTTCTTGCGCAAGGCACATTGTATCCTGATGTGATCGAATCGGTTTCATTCAAAGGTCCATCCGTTACGATCAAGACGCACCATAATGTTGGCGGGCTGCCGGAGAAGATGAATTTTAAGCTCATTGAGCCGTTCCGTGAATTATTCAAAGATGAAGTCCGGAACATCGGACGACTGCTTGGTGTGCCGGCAGATTTAATTGGACGGCATCCGTTTCCTGGTCCCGGACTTGCCGTGCGCATACTCGGTGACATAACGAAGGTCAAGCTTGATTTGCTGCGCGAAGCGGACGACATATTTATTCAAGAACTGAAACGTTCAAATCTCTATGATGAAATTTGGCAGGCATTCGTCGTTCTCCTTCCAATACGTTCTGTGGGTGTCATGGGAGATGACCGTACATACGAAAATGCGGTTGCATTGCGAGCCGTAACGAGTGTCGATGGAATGACGGCAGATTGGGCAAAAATTCCGAACGATATTCTCGCACACATATCCAACCGAATCACGAATGAACTGCGCGGCATCAATCGCGTTGTGTATGACATCAGTTCAAAACCTCCCGCTACCATTGAGTGGGAGTGAAATCAATGAACAATGATGAGATGAAAGATGAATCACTCATTACTCGTTATTTGCCACTGATCACTGGTCGCTTCCATGGTTGAACTGAAGAACGTCACAAAAAAGTTCGGCAACTTTACCGCCGTCGACAATCTGACCCTCACAATACCGCAAGGAGAATTTTTTGGATTTCTTGGGCCGAATGGGGCGGGAAAAACAACGACGATTAAAATGGTTGTCGGTCTTTTTACTCCGACATCTGGGGTTATCATTGTAAACGGTTACGACGTTCTCATCCATCCGATAGAAGCTAAACAATCCATAGGATATGTACCTGATATTCCGTTCTTATACGAAAAGTTGACTGGCCGTGAATTTTTTTATTTTATCGGAGGACTGTTTCGCATTTCCAAAACAGTGTTGCATGACCGTATTGCTGAACTCATCGACCATTTCGAAATCGGCAGTTGGATAGATAAACGGACAGAAGACTATTCGCAGGGGATGAAGCAGCGGATAACGATTGCCGCCGCATTGCTCCATCATCCAAAGACCATTATTATCGATGAACCGCTGATAGGGCTGGATCCGCGGAGCGCAAAAATTGTGCGTGAGACCTTGCATCTACAGTCGAAGAACGGTGTCTCCATTCTCATGTCAACGCACAGTTTAGCCTTTGCTGAAGAATTATGCGACCGCATCGGCATTATCAACAACGGACGGTTAGTGTTGTGCGATACACGAGAGCAGCTGCAAATTCACAAAGCGCGATATGACGGGAAATTTGAATCTGTTTTTCTTGAAATGACCAAGCAGTAACGCGTATGCTTATTCACATCCTCCGCTACAAATTCCTCTCATATATAAAAACAACCTTCGACAGCCGTCTCGTTTCTATTGTGCGGGGAGTGGCGTCGCTGTTCGTTTTCACCGGATTTGCATACGCTGCATACTTGTTTGCATCGGAAGCAACACGCTTCATGCTTGATCACACACACACCGGTCTCTATCTCTTTCACACATTTATTTCGATGATGCTGTTCGTATTTTTTATTGCGGTCAATCTCGGCAATATTATCGTCTCGTACTCTACGCTGTATCGTTCTATGGAAGTGAGCTTCCTTTTAACGAAACCAATTTCCTTTACAACTATTTTTGTATTGAAGTTCCTAGACAATTTCTTTTACAGTTCTACGACGCTTTTTCTCGGTGCGTTTATGATGTTGTTGGGATATGGCAGTTACTTTGGGTACCCGCTGTATTATCTTACAGGTGTGATGCTTTTTGTGTTCGTTCCATTCATGTTCCTTGCAGCATGTCTTGCTGTATTGATTCTCATGGCAATCATGAAGCTTGCCGGCAGGATCGGATTTCGTAAGGTGATGGCAGGGCTTTTTATGATATATTTCTTTTTCATTTATATATTCTTTGATTCATCAAATCCGATGAGACTTGTAGAAAAACTCAATCGCTTTATCCCAAACATGGATGCGTATCTTGTACAGTCGACTCCGGAATATCTCCGGTATCTGCCGAATCAATGGGTGACGGAATTTCTCTACTATAGTGCTCGCGGAGAGATGATGAAGGCCTTACTATATGCCGGCATTCTTCTCTTTGTCACGGCGGCTGCATTTTGTGTTTGTCTTTTTGTGGCGCACCGATTTTATTATCGAAGCTGGCTGGTATCGTTGCAAGTGCGGTCAACCGTTCAAGCGCCCGCCGATCCGGCGCGAAAGCACTTCTTCGGTTTTCGATCAAAGAGTATCTTCTCTTCACAGATTGAAGTATTACTGAAAAAAGAAGTATGGACATTCTTTCGTGAAGCCAGTCAGTGGATGCACCTTGTTGTCATGATTATTCTCACGGGTCTTTTCTCTGTCAGCGTCAGTAACCTGAATCTTCGTTCACATGTTTTTGATATGCAGCTGATAACATATTTAGTCTTGTTTGCGTTCGGCGGATTCATGGTAGGCTCACTTGCGCTTCGATTCGTCTTTCCTCTGATTGGGTTAGAGGGGCAAGCTTTTTGGACGCTCCGAACCAGTCCTATCAAAGAAAGCAAAATTTTCCTGGTTAAATTCTTCATGGGCTTTTTGATAGTGCTTATCCTTGCGGAATATATCGCAATCTCAAGCAATATACCGTTTACCAAGATAACTGAGATGAGGCCGTTATTACTGTGGTTTGGGATATTCAGTACGTTTTGGATCTCGCTCACGACTGTTACACTCAATCTTGGTTTTGGCGGCTACTTTGCAAATTATTTTGAGCGCAATCCCATCCGTGCAGCATCAACGCAAGGTGCAACGCTCACCTTTCTCGTGACGATCATCTATCTCATCGTTCTCGTGGCTCTTGTCTTTGTGCCAATCTCGGCTTACTTTACAACAGTATTTCGATTTCAATATTTTCAAGTAAAGTTGATCGTACTGCCGGGTACACTTTTTGCCGTTATTTCGTGTCTTCTCTCCGTGTTCGGCTTGATCATCGGTCTGCGGTCGATGCGCAGAGATTTTTAATTGCAACTTTCGTTGTGTTGTGGTAATTTTAACATCAACAATCAATCAGCCTCACACTTTTCCTATGAAAGTATTGATGAAAATTAAAAATCTTCTCTCTGCCGTCCTTTTTCTCATACTGGCTTTCTCACGAGGTCTACAGTCTCAACCCTTACCGGACAGTATCGTCTTTAAGCCGGAAGTGGAGTACGAATTTATTGGGGCAATGAAATTGTTCCGAGCCGGAAAGTTCGATACGGCTTCAGCAGTGTTTGTTCGTACTATAAAAGAGTATCCCCGTAGCCATCGTACAACGGGTGCGTTCATTATGGGGGGGAAAGCCTATTATGAGTCTAAGAATTATAGAGAGTCGATTCGCCTCTTAAAGGACTTCATTGATCTTTATCCTCAATCCAGCTATATCGATGATGCGCATTATACACTCGGATTGAATTACTACCGGATGGAACGGTATGAAGATGCTGCGTCGGAATTTCTCGCTGTCATTCAAATGTCACAAGCACAGCGTCTTGTAACTCGATCAAAGAAACTGTTGGAGATGATAACGTCGTCGAACCTGACACTTGCGGAACTGCAGCGTCTCCGATTGGATGCAAAGAGCGAGGAGATGATAGCGCTTGTGACTGTACGGATTGCAGAGAAAATTTTGCGGGCGGGAGATTTTACTACCGCGGGGGAGATGCTTCACAAAGTGGCAGTTATGCCGCCAAAAATCAAGTATGTCGGTGAGGCCCTTTCGCTGTTAGAGCAGATAGAGAAACGTGGAGGAGTAAAGATTGGTGTGGCGCTGCCGCTCATGCTCAAAGATGAAAATCCAGTGACACGAGCACTCGGTATAGAATTTCTCCAAGGTATTCAACTTGCAGTTGACGAATATAATCAGACTGTTTCCGTGAAGATCGCTCTTGATGTGCGGGATACGGAACGAAATCCGAGCATCGCGGCTAGGCAAGTAGCGGATCTGTGCAGCGATGAGAATGTGTCTGCTATTATCGGACCGATTATAAGCGGCGAAGTCTTTGCCGCCGCAGGCATTGCAAACGAACGAGGTGTCCCGCTGATTACACCTACCGCAACAGCGAATGGAATTGCGGCCATCGGTCCTTTCATTTTTCAAGCGAATCCTGATTATGATATAAGGGGACGCGCTGCGGCAGCGTTCGCCTACAATACACTTGGTGCGCGAAGGTTTGCCGTACTTGCACCGACCGACGCGGTGGGGAAACAAATGGCGGATTCATTCATTGCCGAAGTCGATACACTTCACGGTGAGATGATTGACGTGCAATGGTACTCGGCAGGTACAAATGATCTGCGGATGGAACTTACGGCGATGCGGCGGAAGGCATTGGAAAGATTCGAAGTGCCAACAATCGATTTCGGGGCGAAAATGAAGCAATCTGAATTGAATAAATTTATCACTTGGGGTGTCAATCAACGCGTGCTGGACTCGCTTATCGAGCGCGGACTCACGGCTCCCGTAACTCTGCTCTTTGGCGAACGCGGAAAACTCATCGCCGATTCCTTAAAACTTTCGATGCATCTTGAAAGAGTGAAATACGATAGTCTCGGATTTCCGGTTACGAATATCGACGCAATCTTTGTCCCGATTGCAAGTTCGGAAGAAATTCCCATTGTTAGTTCGCAGCTTAAATTTTTCAATATTCAGGCGCAGGTTCTTGGTACAGGCGATTGGAATGATATGACTGCACTCGATCAGAATCGTCAATACACAGATAGAACAATGTTTACTGTAGATGCATATCTGAATTCCTCAAACGATATGTATCGAACATTTGCAGCGAGGTATCAGCGTGCAAACAATGATAAACCTCCAAGTACGAATGCGTTGTTTGGCTATGATGTAGCGAAGATGATCATTCAAATCATTTCGCAGGGGAAAACACGACGTGCCGATGTCGCTGCCGCTCTCGCACATGTAGAAGAATTTGAAGGACTTCAGTCGAAAATATCCCTATCATTGAATCGTGTGAATACATGTCTCACGGTACTACAATACAAGAATCGCCAAATTCTTCGAATCGGAGAGATTGATCTCACCCGTCGGGGGAAGTAGAAGTTGAAACAGGTTCGCGAAACAATAAAGGTCTTGGAGCCGACGTTCTATCACGTTCCCATCAAAGGTTGGCCCGCAGACGAACGTCCCCGAGAGAAACTCCTCCAACGGGGAGCAAGTAATCTGACGGATGCTGAATTGTTGGCAATTCTTATTCGAACAGGAAAGAAGGGTGTCACTGCTGTCGATCTTGCGCGACATCTCTTGGCAGAAGAAAGAACATTGCGAGATATTTCTTCGATGTCGGTTGAAAAAATTCGGTCATTAGGAATAGGTGAAAGTCGAGCTATCGCCATCGTTGCAGCGTTTGAACTTGCAAAACGACTGCCGGAAATGAGAGGTAAAGAACGGCTCACGATTCACTCACCTGAAGATATCGTTCAACACTTCAGGACGAAGTTGAGAGATCTCGTACAGGAAGAATTGTGGGTCTTTCCATTGAATGCGGTCAACCAACTTCTTGAACCAAGACAAATAAGCAAAGGAATTCTGAACTCATCACTCGCTCATCCACGAGAGTGTTTCCGCGAAGCGATAACCCAATCTGCTGCTGCGGTTGTTTTCGTGCATAATCATCCCAGTGGTAATCCGGAACCAAGCCAAGAAGATATTGTTATCACCAAACAACTTGTGGACGCCGGAAAAATTATCGGCATAGCAGTACATGACCACATTATTATTGCAGGGGATAGGTTTACCAGCCTTGCTGAGCGAAAATTGATGCTGTGAGGGCTCTCTTTATTATTACTTCAAAGTGATCTAACTATTCGTGTTAATATTCTTAAAAATATTGCTTGACTTTTCTTGCTCTTATTCTTAATATGTGTCGAGTTTTATTAGAGGTTGTATAGTTCCCCCAGTCAGTACACTAGGTCATCGTAAGGAGAAGAACACAATGAAAAAACCCTTCGCCCTCATTATCATTGGATGCATGATGGTAATAGGCTCATTCGTTGGTTGCAGCAGTAAACCTTCAAATGAAGAAATGCAGCAGTTAAACGATTTGAAAACAGAAGTAACATCGCTCGAAAAAGGAATTGCGGCACGTGAATCCGAGAAAGCTGATCTGTTGAAATCAATCGCAGAGAAGGATGCACAACTCGCGCAGTGCACTAAAGACAAGCAAGCACTTCAACAGCGTCTTCAAGGTGTGAAGTAATCGGATAGCCCAACAAGGAGAATAAAAAAATGAAATACGTGATTCGTTTAAGTCTGATAGTCATATTAGTTGGTGCGGTTACCTGTTTGTCGTTTACTCAAGAAAAAATGTCGAAGGAAGACTGGCAAGAAGCAATTACGAAACTTACTGCCAAAAGCACTGAACTCAAGAGCAAACTTGATAGTCTGCAAAAGGAAGTAACCGATCTCCATGCGCAAGAAGCAACAAAAGTACAAGCCTTAAAGCAATGCTCAGATGAACTTGCAGCAATGCAGGGACAGCAGGAAGCTCCATTTGTAGCAAAGCTTGATGCCATTGATGCTCGTCTGAATGAATTGTCCAAATTATCAAATCAGGATTTATGGGCACGCCGGGCCGAATTGGATAGCGTTCAAAAGTGGATTAATATTGCAGGGCAAGATCCTCTTAGCGTAATCCAAAAGTACCAAGACCGCTTGAAGGATCAGCAGAGTCGTCTGGATGGATTAAAGAAGACATTAGAACAAATTATCGCTTCCGGCGAAATTATGCCGACCTATACCGTCGGTACATGGGCAAGAAATAGGGATTGTTTGTGGAATATTGCCAAGAAGCCAAAGATTTATGATAATCCATTCTTGTGGCCGAAGATTTGGCAAGGTAACCGAGACCAGATTAAGAATCCTGATGTGATTCATCCGGGTCAAAAACTGAAGATTCCTCCGAAGGCAGATCTGACGAAGGAAGAAAACAGAGCCTTACGTTCTTATTGGTCAAAGAGGCGGGAAAAAGCAGCCGCAGTAAATCCATAAGAGAGATTGAATCACGCACGAACTGCGTGGATATACAGAACATGAATATAGACGCCCTCACGGCAGTAACAGGTGCCGGAGGGCGTTTGTTTTTTTATTCTCACATGTGAAAGGAGTCATGAAAAATTGACTGAAAAGAAGATACCACTTGCCGGTGTTGATGTTGTTCAATTACTTGGTTTCAACGATGCAAATCTTCAGATGATTGAAGAACGATTCGATGCGAACCTGACGGTTCGTGGAGATCAATTAATGATCCGTGGATCGCAATTTGAAATCGGGAAGATTGAAAAAGTGGTCGGTGAACTGATCTATATGTTAAATAAAAACGGCAGTCTGAATCCTAACGATATAGATACTGTCATCGATCTTGTTTCGGTCAACGGCTCGGCACCAGATGTCTCCTCAGAGACGCAGGTGGAAGATAGCGATTCTGTTATTTTGTATACGAAGATGGGTATTGTAAAAGCCAGAACACAGGGGCAGAAACACTATATCCAGCAGATTCGGAAAAACGATATTGTTTTTGCAATTGGTCCAGCCGGTACAGGAAAAACATACCTCGCGGTTGCAATGGCGGTTGCCGCCCTTAAAAATCGCGATGTCACGCGCATTATCCTTGCACGTCCTGCGGTGGAAGCGGGAGAGAGCTTAGGATTTTTACCCGGTGATTTCCGTGAGAAGATCGACCCGTACTTGCGCCCGCTCTATGACGCTCTGGATGATATGCTCTCAGCAGAGAAACTTCGCGGGTACCTCGAGAAGCGCATTGTTGAAATTGTGCCGCTTGCCTATATGCGCGGGAGAACACTCCATAACGCATTTGTTATTCTTGATGAAGCGCAGAATGCTACTGCCATGCAGATGAAAATGTTCCTGACGCGACTTGGTCCAAATTCCCGTGCCATCATAACCGGTGATGTCACTCAAATCGACTTACCAGCCAAAACGACATCCGGTCTTGTACAGATACAAGAGGTGTTGAAAAAAGTACAAGGCGTTACATTCTGTTCCTTCGATAAGAATGATGTCGTGCGGCATAAACTGGTGAAGGACATCATCGAAGCGTACGATCGTTACCACGCCAACGGAACAGGAGATGGCAAAGGCATCGGCGGAAATTAAATTGCCTCAGACCTTCGATTTCTTTTTTGCATCCCAAATTTCATCCATCTCTTTCATGGAAACTGCCCCGATACGTTTTCCTTGGCGTTGAAGTTCTTCTTCGACGTGGTAGAATCGTTTGGTGAACTTATTCGTCGATCCATTGAGCGCAAACTCCGGATTGACTCCGATAAATCTGGAATAGTTCACAAGTGTGAACAGTACGTCGCCGAATTCTTCTTCAATCCGATCTTGCTTTTTCGATTGCTCAGCACCTGCAAGCTCTTTGATTTCTTCGACCACTTTTTTCCACACATCGCGTTTTTTTTTCCAATCAAATCCTACTTTCGAAGCTTTTTCCTGAATGCGAAGCGCCCGGAGGAGCGCGGGCATTTCTTTCGGTACACCATCAATCACTGAAGTTCTGCCTTCTTGAAGCTTGATATGTTCCCAGTTTCTTTTTACTTCGTGGGCATTTTCCACTTGAGTATTGCCAAACACATGAGGGTGCCGTCGGATCATCTTTTCTGAGATGGATTCAATGACATCATTGATTGTAAATGCATGCTCTTCTTCTGCCATAACAGCATGGAGGACAATATGCAGCAGTATATCTCCAAGTTCCCGTTTTAGCTCGGTAAGGTCTTGCTGGTCGATGGCTTCGATGACCTCATATGTTTCCTCGATCAAACTGTGGCGGATGGATTGATGCGTTTGCTCTCGGTCCCACGGGCATTCTTTTCTCAGACGTTTGACGATTTTGATAAATTTTTTGAATGAATCGTTTTCTTTCTTTTTTCGCATTCACACTCCGATTTTTGTTTATCATACCGAAAAAAAATGCCAGAATCAAACCTTCAGCAGCAAACGTTTGTTTTTATAGAAGTTATTGCGTAATTTGAACATAATTCTGGGGCTGTAGCTCAGTTGGGAGAGCGCTTCGTTCGCAACGAAGAGGTCGTCAGTTCGATCCTGATCAGCTCCACGAGCTTGCAGACAGAAGTTTTTATTGATTTTGAAAATGTTTTAATGAAAACTTGTAGTTAATAATTGGATTCCATACACAAAAGTTGGAGTTTTATTGGTTTCTTTGGGGTCAAGTCCTGTGCAACAAAGCATTGCCCAACCCCGCCAGGTCCGGAAGGAAGCAACGGTCAGCAATCAGTTTTGTGTGACGCAGGGAAACTTGACCTCTTTTTTTTGTTGGATTTCTAAACCTTACAGCCACCACCGGAGGCTCGTGCCCCAGAAACGCACGGAAAACGGTAAAGATCATATGGTTCATTTTCTTATAACCATCATCATTCATGCCATCAGTCTCATGCTTTCAAGGGAGCATTATTCTGAATTTGGCAGGACACTTCGTTTCAGCCGATTTGGAAGAGGACTCACGCAAGTGTTTCCTCGCCTCGAATGGTACCAGTATTCAGGCGGGACTTTTCCACTTCGTTTTGAAACGCGGCAAGTTCACACCATCAATTTATTGCTGCAGTGGAAGAGGATTTTGCATGAAAAAAGATATTATCATCAATTCAACTGCGAACGAACATCGCATTGCTATTCTTGAGGATGGCAAGACCGCTGAACTGTTCGTAGAAACACCAGGTAAAGATCGTAATGTTGGAGACATCTATCTTGGAAAAGTTGCCAAAGTAATGCCTGGCATTCGTGCCGCATTTGTCGATATTGGCATGGGACAAGATGCCTTCCTGCATTTCTCTGATATCGGTTCCATTGAAGAATACAGTTCGCTGTTCGAAGAAGACGAAGATGAAAAGGAAGAAGAAGCCGCAGAAGTAGTTACAGAAACGGCACTTCGAGCTTCCAACGATGTGGCGCAAGTTGGTGGGGGAAACGGTGTTCCTCCTGCCATCGAGCAAACAGACGGTAAAGAACGGCGTCACAATCAACAACGACACCATCATTCTGCGCAGAATTTTCCACAGGTCAATCTGCAAAAGGGACAAGAGATACTTGTGCAGATTACAAAAGAACCGATAGGAAAAAAAGGGGTGCGCGTTCGTTCGGCAATTTCACTTCCTGGACGATTTCTCGTTCTCATTCCTTTCGATGGGAAAGTAGGAGTTTCCAAAAAGCTTTCCAACTTCAAAGAGAAACGACGGCTTCGAAAAGTGTTGCGCACAATGCTGCCGAAAGGATTCGGCGCTATCATCCGCACCGTCGCCGATGGGAAAACAGACGAGATGCTCCAGCAAGATCTGAACGATCTCGTGAAGACTTGGGAGGGTATCGAGAAAGCTGTAAAATCGGCAAAAGCTCCCGCGCTCATTTACAAAGACATGAATACCACATCGAGCGTCATCCGCGATCTGTTTCAGGAAACGGTTGAGCACGTGGTCGTAGATGAAAAAAAGCTTTTCAAAGAAATTCGGACCTATGTCCAATGGATGTCGCCTGATATGCTCAATCGAGTGGAATATTATCGGGAGAAGGAACCAGTTTTTGATAAGTACGGAATTGAGAAGGATATTCAAGTCCTTCTTAGTAAAAAAGTATGGTTAAAGAGCGGCGGGTACTTATTCATCGAGAAGACAGAAGCAATGACCGTTATCGACGTGAACAGCGGACGGTATGCTGCAAAGAGAGAACAGGAGTTGAACTCGCTGCGTACCAACCTTGAAGCGGCACGCGAAGTCTGCCGTCAGGTTCGGCTGCGTGACATCGGCGGCCTCGTCGTGGTTGATTTCATAGATCTGGAGGACGATAAAAACCAGAAGAAGATCTATGATGAAATGAAGAAAGAATTGCGGAGGGATCGTGCAAAAGTCACGGTACTGCCGATGACGGAATTTGGCTTGGTGCAGATAACACGCCAGAGAATTCGCCAAAATGTGCAACTGAGTTTCAGCGAAGCATGTCCTACATGCGGCGGTACCGGTCAAGTACAATCCAAGACATCGACGATGAACCAGATTGAACGCTGGATCAAGCGATTCAAAACGGAGAAGCGCGAGTATCGGTTGGAGTTACGTGTTCATCCAACCATTGCAGAATATCTTTGCGATGGCACAATCAGCCGGTTGACAAAGCTGCAATTTAAGTTTTTCGTCAAGCTGAAGCTTATTCCAGATCCT
>PLMS01000118.1 GCA_003142575.1 Ignavibacteriota bacterium | reverse complement strand
TGTACTTGTGGCCTGTATATCTGCAGCTGGCCATTTTTCAGATTCTGTCCCGGTTTTTCGTTGTCATGAATAACAACCTGTTGTATCGTTCTACCTGTAATCTTTTTTACATCAGCTCTATCGGGTCCAGAAACGTATGTAGAATGACGGTTTTGATCGGTGTAAGTTCTATTTATCACCGAAGAATTCTTTATGATCGTACCGTTATTAGTTCGATTGATATAATAATGATTGATGTCGGTCCTTGAAAAATCTCTATCTCTGACGAATATCCAGCGGTCATTGGGTACTGTGTATCCACTACCGAAAGAAACACTAAGGCTGATTCCGGGTCTCATCGGTGACCAGCCATAATAACCATCCGCTCTTCTCCAATTGACCCACGAAGGACCCCATTCATTATCGGGGACCCAAAACCAACCATAAGAATTATCGTAATCCCAACGGCCATAATGAAAAGGCGCCCATCCCCAGCTATAATCGGACACCCATGTCCAGCCATATTCGGTCAAGATCCAATGCCCATTGGTGGAATAGGGAGCGAAATCCGATCCCGCTGACGGGATCCATACATACCCATAGCCGGGATAATCGACCCACTGACCGTAGGGACTTAATTCATTGTAAAAAACCCCGAAACTCACGCCGCCTTGCTGTGCAGATGCTTCTTGTGGTAGTATCCATGCACCCATATTCAATGCTGCGAGCAGGGCAAAGATCTTTAAAGATCTCATTGTTGCGTCCTTTTATTATGTAATTAACAGATAAATAATTCCATGGTTTTCTATGCTTTTGCTGAAACCATTCTAACATTTTTTTTTCTTGTGCTGCCACCAACCTGCAACAGGTCTATCAACGTTCTTTACTATGACCCAAGTTAAGACTGCACCGTCAGTGGTTCAGTCGGCTCTTATTTACTTGCCGTTTTTGCGCGAGCAACCGAAAAGGCAGCATTATTTCGGAATAGATATAAGACCATTCTCAAACTGTCTTTGATCCGCGTAAGAAACCCACCAGCCCCAGAACGATCGCGACAACGCCGCCTACTAACATCCATACCGACTTATCGGTGGCTGAGCCCGGTGAAAAATCGAGAAATGTCAGAGCTGGATGAGTTATACGCATTGATGCCAAAGATCAGAAGAAGAATGCCACCGGCAAGAACTGCGAGCGAGACTGCTTTGATCATTGATAATCCCTCGTTTTGATTTTCCATACCTTGCCCTGCGAAATAGTCACAGAGGTTTTCGTCCGCTAATGACATTGACCAAGATGACCACAATGGCGATCACTAGAAGAACGTGAATGAAACCACCCATGGTGTAAGAAGTGACTAACCCGACGAGCCACAATATGATGAGAATAACAGCGATGGTATATAGCATAACAAGTATCCTTTCTTTCTTGGTTTAGTTTTCAACGCGGGGGCGAACCATGGCACAACCCCACTGTTGTTGTGTGCGAACATTTCGCACCACACTCTGAACTGCGTGCAATTACTTTGATCATAGTATCTGCAATACTTAATCTCGCGATTAGTATTTGCAAAAGGATCAACGCATCAGCCGGCAGTGATCCATGAACCTGCTGAGACTACTCAATTATCATCCGGTTCTTTATACTCTTCACACCTTTTATATCTCCGACAAGTTTTGTGACAAGGTCCTTTTCGGCAACATTCTTTGCCTTGCCGCCCAGTGTGACCACGCCGTGTTTCGTCTCGACCTTGGTATTGGCGACGCTGGTCGAGCGATGAACCCACAATGCCATCTTAACCTGAGCAGTGATAGAGGCGTCATCGATTTTTTCAACCACAGTTCGGTGCGTCTTTTGTGCGTGTTCTGACACTGTCATCTCATTTTTAACGTCTTTAACCCCATCGATATCCTTTGCATATTCGGCGGTCAATTCTCTTTGTGCCTGGCTGGTAGCCTGACCCCGCAGAGTCACGATGCCATCCTTGACATCAATATTAGTATTGTCAGCACTCACGCTCCGATGAAATAAGAGAGCAGATTTCACTTTCTCCTCGAGCCACGCGTCCGAGTTTGCGGTGGGGGGAGCACCTTTGATTTCCAGCCTGTTGTCAACACTTACAACTCCCGGCAGAGCTGCCACTGTTTCTTTGGCCAACGACATGTGAAGTTCTTCGGAGACAATTCCCGTCAAAGTAACGGCGCCATCCTTGGACTCTATTTTAATATCATCACCTTTGAGATAGGTCTGGAACACATACGAATTCCTGGCTGATGATACGATTTGGTCATCCTTCTCGGATGCGTGCAGAGGGACGATGATCAGCAACAGCGCGGCTACAGTCACCGTAAAAATACTACGATACATTGTTTTCATTGTAACTTCTCCTTTTGTGATTATTGTGAATTGAACATATTTCATGATTTCTTTTGTAGAGAGCATTGGACAGCCCTTTCCTTTTATCTATTCGTATCAGGTCGTCCTTGATTTCTTCCTATCAAGAATGAGAACAACACCACCAATTACTATCATTCCAATTCCTAAGTACGGTTGCCAGCGTACATTGTGTTCGTTATCCTTTGTTATCTCGAGTTCCCCCAAGTCCACAACCTTTTCTTTAGTGACATAGGTGAAACCTGTATAGAGGGTCATTAACAGACCTACGATGATGATGATGACACCAGCTGTTTTCATGTTGATCCTTTCCTTTTATTTATCGCTCAGAAGCGATGATTCTCTGCTTTGTCAATTCAGACATAACAAGCTTGACGATTTCAGGCCGGACTTCTTGCACTGAATTCGGCTCGGGGGTCATGCTCGTGGCACTCCAAATCATTTGCCCTTCGTTCCTGGTCGCCCATACGTCAATAGTGCGAATGTCGATTTTTTGAGAATCGACATACGCAGCGTGCTCTATGTCTCGATAATATGTTACAAATCTCTCCCTGCGGCGATCATATCTCATGCCCTGTTCCGTCGTCACATACCCCTGCGTGTACTGAGCGTTCGTTTCCGGAGGAAGCCTGCGAGAGATCAGGATTCCGTCGAAGCTATTTGATTGCACGATCTGCATAACCTGGTTTGTATCCGGTACCGCATCCGGAAATAAGTGATACGAAGGCGTCGCTGCAACGTTATGTTTTGCAAGCTCGACGCTATAGGCATCTTCCCAAATACGGCGCTGCACCGAATTCTTGCTAACGGAGATGACAAGCATCTTATTCAGAGAAGGAGGTTGAAATGAAGGATCGTTCCATACGTCAACAAGTTCGGATGATGCACAACCAGCCATCAGGGCGAAGAAGCAACAAAGCACTCCTCCAATGACGAACGACCTATATTTTTTCATAGTGGTGTCTCTTTTGATAATTCGTGAGAATGACTTTAAAAGCCTTTTCGTTTTCAGCATTTCCAAATGTGTCATATGCCTTCATGATTTAGGGGATTCACCGAGGCAACTAAAGATGTAATTAGCCCCATTATCAGTAACGCTTTCTTCCACATGATTAACCCTCCTTTAAATGAATGATCGCTTTGGCTACGCTGTCGTCCGTGCGCTATCGTCCTATTTCACGACAACTTCAAAAAGAACTCGCATGTTAGCCTTTGCTTCCTTTGAGTTAATGTCACCAGGCGTCACTTCATACACCGCCGGTTTTGTCCTGCCATATCCGATCACAGTTATTCTCTCTGGCGCAATACCTTTTTCAATTAGATAGTCCCTGACGGTATTTGCTCTTTGCTCGCTTAATTTCTGATTGATGTCTTCTGTCCCTTCAGCAGAGGTATATCCTGCCATACGGACGTTTATTTTGGGGTTTTCCTTCAAGTCCTGTACATTCTTATCCAACAGTGTCTTCGCTTCCTGGCTAAGGGTAGACTTATCGTAAGCGAAATGCGTGTCGCCGAAGACGACTACCTTCTCATCGACCTTCGGGTCAAGCACAAACATCATGACCTTCGGCTCAGACAATTTCTGTTCGGATAGTTCCACGTGAGGATTTTTCTTGAACAGCATAACTAAAAGGATCGCCGCGATAACGCACAATATTCCCACAATACCGACAATAGCAAAAAGAATATTTTTCATCTGTTTATTACGCTTTAACCTGGACCGTTTTCCCGTTTGCCTTTCCGCCTCAAGCCAATCAATAAAATCGTTGCCGTCCTTAAAGCCGTGTTTTTCGTAGAGCTCATAAATCTGGATCTTTAATTCCTTATTTTCTTCATCTAAATCTTTCTGTATCATTGTGTCACCTCTTTCTTGAATTAATAAATTATCGTCCCATCCGTTACGACGTGCATTCCCTTCGCAATCGGCTTTATTCACATAGCCTTCTGTCGCTGCTCCAACAATATTGCCGTTCGGGGCAGTGCGTCGCCAACGCCATTTATTTTCGTGGTCTTTGTAGAATTCCCATTTATCGTTCATATTCTTTTCAACTTTTTATCTATGGTTAAAATCACTCGTTGTGGAACGTCCAGAAAAGCGATGCGCTGCTGGAGCCACTTCGGGGAAGTAATTGTGCATCTTCAGTATCGCCTTGTGGAGGTTAGCATGATTGCTATTGCCGGTTATAGCTTTCTGCCACCCGAGAAATTCAGCATCTGAATTCAATGGCTTTTTCTTCCAGCTCTCTCTCTTTGTGGCTCGCCAGATTTTATTTAAAGCATTCACGACAATCACCGGAGTCGTCGTCAACGAAGGAGACTGTTGAAGAATAACATAATTGATAAGACTACGAAAAGGAGAAACAAGAAAACCATCGGAAATGAGTCCCGGTCTACTAACCATGTACCTATGTTTTGTTTTTTCATAGATGCATTATCCTTGTGTTGTTGCTTGATATACATTGATCGACTGATAAATTCAGACGCTTCATGCGAATCATTTTCTTTTCCTTGACGATGTCTTTAATTTCACCGGCCGTTTGTCCGATTTCTTTTTCTTGCTCGATGCTTTATGCAACTTTACTAATTTGCTGTTGGCCTGCTTAAGCTGTTCAACGATATTTTTATATTCATCCACACGGTGTCCGGCTTCATCTTTGGCAATTCCGTATTTCTCTTGAAGCTTTCCAACGAGCTCCTCATACTTGCCCAAGATCGCTGACAGTTCGTCGTTCATCGTTTTTCCCCAATGACCCACGGCTTTTCCTCTCCGTTGCTTCCATTGTCCTTCCATACGATCCCAATTCACGATGTATCTTCCTTCTATTCCAAATGCTTTTACTTTAAATATATGCACGAATATTTCTTCGAGCGGCAACTGCTAACTCATGTTCTTCCTCTTGCTTAAAAGAAAAGTTTTCTCATCCACCTTCGAGAACGAAATACTTATTTCTCTGATGCCTAAAAATAATACTGACGATTTGTTTCATCGGGAATAGCTCGAAAGGATGAAAAAGTAGTTAATCCTTTCTGAAGAAGTAATGACTGTTGTAGGGAGATAGAATCCCGGATTCCTAACTGTCTCCCTAAGGGATGCCTTCGGCATATTGATTCCCAGGGGTAGGGAAAGTGAATAATGCTATCGTTCTTTAAGAGGAGAGTTTTCGGGAAAAACTTTACGGGGAAATGCAGCAGGCTAAAAAACACGGAAGACCCGGAAAACTTCCAGGTCCCCGTGTATCTCAGTTATTTGCTAATACTTCGCTAGTATTTGGCTGCGCGATCGATGATGATCTTTACTCACCGATTGTTCGCTCGGCCTTCAGCGCTGCATTGTCTGCAACTGGTCTTCCGTTTTCCATTTACGGGCTATTTCTCAACATAGAATTCAATGCGTCGATTCTCTGCCCGACCTGCATCCGTTTCGTTCGAAGCCACGGGTTCATTGAGGCCTCTTCCGACAGTTCTCATACGGTTCGATGCGATACCTTTTTCAACGAGCCAGTTCTTTACTGACTGTGCCCGTTTCAATGAAAGTACCTGATTATATTTCTGGCTTCCCACATTGTCCGTATGCCCGGTAATTACTACCGCTACTTCGGGATTCGAGATCATCGCGTTGTAGGCTCTCCAGAGTATTCTCTCAGAATCTTTCGTGAGTGTCGCTTTATTGAACTCAAAATTGACACCCCTAAGAACAACGGTCTTGCCTTTAACAAAAACGATAAC
>PLMS01000023.1 GCA_003142575.1 Ignavibacteriota bacterium | reverse complement strand
AAAATCACCCAACCGACCACGAAGGCGAGGATAATAACGATTGTATTAAACGTTGAAGTCTTCATGAAACTTGCTCCTGATTATGTGAAATTGGATTAGTAATGTATGATTTACTTCTTAAGACTATTGATCGCTTTGTTGCGATCTTCTTCAACATCAAAAACACTTGTGAGCTTTGTAATAACAAATACATTCTGAACACCTTTGGCGACATTGCACAGTTTAATCTGACCGTTCACTTTCTGATACAGCGAGTGGATGCCAACAAGCGCACCAAGACCGGAGCTATTGATGTATGAAATACCGCCAAGATCTAACACAAGCTTTTTGTTCCCTTGCTCAATCAGATCTTTCGCTTTTGCCTTCAACTCGTCTGTCTCTTCACCGCCAATGAGCGAACCACGCGGCTCCAACACAGCTATATCAAGATTATTGAGTGTGGTAAGTTTTGTTGACATTGTGTTTCCTCGATATCTTTCGGTTCAATGAATATATCTCTTTCGTATCTTTCACATTCGGTACCACAAATTTCTGCTACTTTACGGCTCATTTAACAAAAAATCTGCACTTTATGATTATCAAAAGAGAAGGATTGGGGAATAATTCCTCATGAAAAACGAGAGAACGGCAGGAAAGAAGAAAACTACAGGTATTTGCTCGGAAAAAGGTTGGGGAAAAATTCCCCGCATGTCGAGGCTACAACCCAAATTTCTTTCGCTTGTTGAGCAATGTTTTCCGGTCAACACCAAGAATATGAGCTGCTTCGTCATAATCCTTTGCAATTTGCAGGACTTTTTTAATCTGAACCTTTTCGGCTTCTTCTAATGAAAGTGCTTTGGGTTCAGAAGTAGTGCGGATTTCTTCCGGCAGGTGGTTCATTTCAATGACACCATTCGCCGAGAGAAGCGCTGCACGTTCAATAACATTTTCCAATTCTCGAACATTACCGCTCCATCGGTACACTTTTAATGCTTTGTCGGCGTCTGGCGCTATTTCGATATTCTTTTCTTTAGAAAATTTTTTTAGAAAATGATGAATAAGGAACGGTACATCTTCCGGACGTTCACGAAGCGGCGGCAATTTGATGCGAACACCGTTTAAGCGATAAAAGAGATCCTCACGGAAACTTCCTTCTTTCAACGCTTCGTCCAGATTGCGATTCGTAGCAGAGATGATCCGCACATCCACTGTGCGTGTGACATTTTCACCGACACGCTCGAAATCTTTTGTTTGCAGTACGCGCAACAATTTGGATTGGATGGAGGAAGAAAGCTCTCCAATTTCATCTAAAAAGATCGTTCCGCCATCTGCCATCTCAAACCGACCTTGACGATCTTTCAATGCACCGGTGAACGCTCCGCGAACATGGCCAAAAAGTTCGCTTTCTAAAAGTTGCTCAGGAATGGCTGCACAATTCACTTTGACAAATGGCTTCTCGGCGCGATCGCTCTTCCGATGAACATAGTGTGCTACCAATTCTTTTCCTGTCCCACTTTCACCTTCGATGAGAATACTGATTGAGCTTTCAGCAACACGCGCAGCAAGATCAAGCAGCTCGATCATTGCGCGATTACGCGTGACAATATCTCCGCTGCCTTGTATGGAAGCAAGTTCCTCACGAAGTTCTGCCATCTCATGGACGAGTTGATGGTGTTCGAACACTTTCCGCGTAAACAACTTCAGTTCCTCAAAATCGAACGGCTTCTGCAGATAATCATAAGCGCCTTTTTTGATCGCAACGACAGCCGTATCGATGGAACCATGTGCCGTCATAATAATAACTGTTGTATCCGGCGAGTATTGTTTGATCTCCGAAAGGACTTCTATCCCATCCATCGGCGACATTTTCAGATCAACAAAAGCAACATCAAATCTATTCTGCTGGAGTAATTGTAATACTTCCTGCGGTTTCGAGCAAAGAGTTGCTTCGATGCCGATAGATTCTAAACAGATGCCGATAGTATTGAGAATGTTTTTTTCGTCGTCAACGACAAGCGCTTTAGGTTTTCGCTGCTGCATATTCTTTATGTCTCGCTCTGATTTCCTGCAGGAAGAGTAAAGAAAAATGTACTTCCAACACCCACGGTACTTTCAAGCCATATTCGTCCTCCATGGGCTTCTACCACTTCGCGCGCGATCGCCAAACCCAAACCAACGCTGCCCGGCGTCGTTTCCGTTGAACTTTTTACCTGAACAAACTTATCGAACACTGTCTCTTGATGTTCACGCGGAATTCCATGTCCTGTATCGGAAACCGTCACCAACAGTCTATCTTCCTCTTCCTTCGCTGTTAAATGAACGCTTCCCCCCGGATCGGTAAATCGAAGTGCATTACTTAAGAGGTTCGTCACCACCCAAATCAGTTGATGGGAATCGGCAAAGAGAGCAGGCAATCGTTCCGGCACATCAAATTCTAGTTGAATTTGTTTTTCTTCGAACAGAAGGTGCAGCGGTCGTACTGCCTCTGCGACAAGTCTGCGAAAATCGACAAATTCCTTTTTCATCTCGTACTTCCCTGATTCAAGTTTGGAAAGATCCAGCAAACCTTTTACTAATTTCCGCAGCCGTTCTGAATCATCTTTTGCAGCAATGAGAAGTTCCCTTTGACGCTGATTCACCGCTCCCACGACTCCTTGTGAAAGAATATCGATTCCCATACTTAATGAAGTCAGAGGTGTGCGAAGTTCATGCGAAACCGTTGCAATAAATTCGGATTTCATTCGATCAAGGTCTTTAAATCGGGTTACATCCTGCAAGAGAGTCACAACACCTTGAACAGTCCCCTGTTCGTCTACAATTTGCGCTTGGCGCGGTCTGAAGTACAGGGTCACATTATTGCGGACAAATGCAAAAAGCGGATCGCGTTTTTCCTCCTCATAGCTTTGCATACCATTTCTTTCTAACATCTCAACCCAACTCTGATTACCAATAACTTCACGCAGCGGTTTCGACTGCCAATTCGATCCGTGGACATCGAATACCGTCGCAGCTGCTTGATTCATAAGGATGAGAGATCCCTGTTGATCCGTCACGATCACCGGATCTGCAATACTTTCAACGATGGTTTCCGATTTTTTCTTCTCAGCGATGAGCTGTTGGATATTCATCTGCTCGTATGATCTCAGACGCTCTGTCATCTTGTTAAATTCGCGGCCCAGCTCGCCGATCTCATCATCCGTATTCACATCGATTTTTTGGTTGAGTTGTCCTTCACTAATCCGGCGGACAGATTGAGTCAACTTTTCTGCAGGCTGTAGAATGGTTTTTGTAAATCGCGCGCTTGTAAAGAAGCTCATAAATACGGCGATCACAGAAATCGTAATGACGGTCAGCGTGGCGTCATGTGCGGTTTGATTCAATTTCTCTTCCGTGCGCGTCACAGCATTTTGATTGATTTCGAGATAATCGAAACATTCATCCTTCAATGATTCGGCAACCGGACGAATCACTTTGGATTTAAAATCGGTTGCAACACTGGTCTGACCTTTTATTTGCAGAAGGCGGTATAACGAATCGGCAAGCTGAGTATATCGAGAGTAATTCACGGTGATAAGATCCAGAACAACTTTTTCGCGTTCGTTCAAACCTCCCCGTTTCGCTTTGTCTAACCACCCAAGAAAACCGACGCGGTTGGTGTTAAATTGCACATAGGCAAGATCAATATCTGCAAGCAGCATGGAAAGCTGGGCATTTTCCTGCCGCTCAAGGGCTTTCACCATGTACTGCGCCGCAAAGACACTCTCATAATTATCCCGCAACACTAACCCGAAAGTATCACGCAAACGCGAGAAATTATAGACCGCAAACGCGCTGGTTGCCAAACCGATGACAACAATGACGAAATAGTAAAGTCCAATTTTATAACGGAGACTTGTCACAGAAAAAAGGTATTGTAATTTCGATGGAAAGGCAACTCTGGAAGGAATAACAGAAAAATATCTGGCACCTTCTCGCGGGCAAACCATAGAAGGTGTCTGCTATGTATGGGGTCTTGCGATTGAATGGAATACTCATTACCATTTTCGCAGGTGCTTTCCCGCCAAGGTTTGAATGTATCTGCTACTTAATTTAACAATTTCCACATCCTATCGAGGAGTTCGCGTATTCCATCACCTGCCACCGATGAAATCGGAATCGTTTCCACACCGCGCCCGAACTTTATCTTCGCCAATTTTTTCTTCTGGGCTTCATCAGCGACATCCATTTTGGTCAGTGCGACAATCTTTTTCTTTTTCGCAATAGCAGATTTAAATGAGGCAAGTTCGTTCAGAAGAACCTGATAATCCTTCTTGGGATCTTCGCTGATGGATTCAATCAGAAAGACAAGCACTTTCGTGCGTTCGATATGCTTGAGGAATTGAATTCCGAGTCCCTTCCCTTCGTGTGCCCCTTCAATCAGTCCTGGGATATCGGCGACAACAAAACTTTTGCCTTCCGCATATCGGACGAGGCCAAGATTCGGCACGAGTGTTGTGAAAGGATAGTCTGCAATTTTCGGTTTTGCGGCAGAAATTACGGAGATGAGCGTCGACTTTCCTGCATTTGGAAAACCAACCAGTCCGACTTCAGCAAGAAGCTTGAGTTCGAGAATGAGTTCACGTTCTTCCCCTGGTGTTCCCGGTTCGGCAAAACGCGGCGCTTGATTCGTTGCTGTAGCAAATTCTCCGTTCCCCCGCCCACCTTTTCCGCCCTGTGCGATTATAATTTCATCACCTTCATTCACCAAATCAATGATGGTTTTCCCTTTCACTGCATCCCGCACAAGCGTACCGCATGGAACTCTCACGAGCACATCCTTCCCCGATTTCCCTTCCTGATCTTTTCCACGCCCATTCTCGCCGCGCTCTGCGATGTAATGACGCTTGTACCGAAAATCGAGCAGAGTATTCAATTGGCGATCGGCACGTATGGTGATGCTTCCGCCGCGTGCGCCGTTTCCTCCGTCCGGACCACCTTTCGGAATATATTTTTCATGACGAAAGCTGATGCATCCATTACCTCCGTCACCCGCTTTCACAGATATTTTTGCTTCATCAATAAATTGCATGAGGAATCCTTAGCTTACCCTTCGGCAGGAGATGAATGATAATGTGTAAACAATTTATCGGTGAACAGGACTGCTACCTTACTGTATGGATCTACTTCATTTGCACGGAAAAGCATTTCAAGATATTGAGCAACATTGTCCCATGTTCTCAAAAGACTGATCTCTGTCACTGCACCCTGGAATGCGGGTTCATCATTAAAAAATAATTTTTTCACAATAAGACGATGTTCTTTCTCCGTTAAGAGATCCAGAATTTCTTTTCGCTTTATACTCGGCATCGATGCAAGAAGTTTTTCGCCTTCCTCGCCCAAAATGATGGACGGTGTCTTCGATGCTCCAGAATTTTCTGTTGCTTGTGCAACCGTACCAGCCTCTCGCTCCCGTGAAGTCTCATCGTCAAGAATATCTGAAGCGGACTGATCGGTCGCCTCATGACTCACCTGCTGAATATCATCCGGAATGCCAACGGGTAAATCAATCGGACGTGCGGTTGCATCCTCATTCCCCACTCGCACGATTTCTATAATGTCTGCCAAGCGATCCGATGTGATTTGGATGACCCGATTGTGATCGCGTTCGAATTCAAGACGCACACGAATATCAGAAAGGTGCTTATCATCAAAGAAAACAATTGCCGCGTTGATCGGAAGCGTTTGTTGTTCAAATTCTACTTGCGGCACCATTTTCCCGGACTCGACAAAATCGAACAATGCACGTGTTATTTGGGCAAGTTCAAAGCTGGAATGCTGCACTACTACTTCATGGTCGATCTTTTCAATCAGCGACTTGAACTCTTCATAGGTCACTTCTACCAACCCATGATCATCAATAAACCGCTTGATCAGCTCGGGAAAGTAGCTATAATCAATACAATACTTCAGCCGCTTCTCAATAGTCGAAGAGCTCACTCGACGCTGTTCTCCAACGATAAAATTCAAGAGCGTCCACTGTGGGCGGCAGAGATAGTTGAAATGGAAATGCACCGACTCATCGAGAAGCGATTCAAATTCTTGCAGACTGAAATGGTAATTTTGAACAAGCAATAAATCGATCTGCTCTTCAAGACTTTTTACTTCAGCCAAGGAGTACGAAAGTTTTTTAGAACGATACTCCAATCTCCGTTCCTGTGAGAGTGTTTTTTCCACCTCCGCCTTAAAATATGCCTTGATCGCAGGATGAATATTTGCCGAGAGGATTTTCCTTAGGAACACATCATCCTCCTCGCCGATCGTTTTGACACGAACTGCATGGATGATGGATTCTATTTCTGCTTCGAAAATATAGCCCATTTTATAATTGAGACATTAAGCAATTGTGTGAATTAGCGATTGAGTCAATCTTCTTCATTCCTTTTTTCCAAGAACCATTTTAACCCGATCAATTTCTTTCTGTGCTGCGGTTTTAAACTGCGCATCGGTGTCTTTTCGGCTGATGATTTGCTTGTACATCGTCATTGCCTGGTCATATTTCGACATCTTCTCGTACGATTGTCCAGCCATATAATATGCCGTTGAAATCCAATCCATTTTACCTCGTTTTGTAACAAGATACGGAACTTTCAAAAATTCAAGAATTGCTTGTTGAAATTCCCCTTTATAGAAGTATGCTTCGCCAATATAGTACCGGAGTTCTGCTTCAAGATCGATATTTCCTGCTTCTATTAAATCCTGCAGATGGAGAATCGACTGATCATAGTATCCTAACTTCTGATACAACACGCCAATATCAATTTTCTTATCGATGAGATCAGGATCGTTCGGGTAACGATCGATATACTTGCGTGTCAACTCCAGCGCACCGTCGTACAATTCCATTTCCTTGTATACCATAATCAAATTGCTCATCGCTAACGGAACGAGACTGGGAGAGCGCTGTTCATTATCGAGAATGATGCGATATTGTTTCGAAGCGGCATCCCATTGCTCAAGGCTGTAATATGCATTCCCCAAGCCCAAGTGTACACGAGGCAAAATCGGATCATTCGGATAATATTGAAGAAGAGAATCATACATACGCACAGCAAGCGGCAGTTTTTCATCCAGTTCATATACGCGAGCTGTCCAGAACATCGTTTCGGGAATAATTGGTGCTTTCGGATATGAATGAACAACCTGGGCAAATCGTTCTCGCGCCTTTACAATATCTTCTTTTCGCAGCTGATATTTGCCACGTTCGAATTCAAACTCTGCTTCATAGTTGTATGTGTGAGAATGTTCTTTCACAAATTCTGCCGCCCGTTTATCTGCTTCTTTTATATTATCAAGCCGGAAGTAGGAGACGACAATGCGCGATTGTATGTATCGTTGTGCAGTGTCATTCTTTGCTTGCGAGAGTGCTTCGTTATATCTTTTGACGGCATCGGCATATTGTTCATTCTGGAACAGCATTTCCGCTGTCTCGAAAGCCACGGACAAAGATTGCCCGCCTGATTTCCCTGCAATGCGGCTTACTTCCTGTAGATACTTCGCTGCGAGTTCGATAGAGTTTTCTGCCTTTGCTATCGAGGCGAGCGCATAATATGCTTGTCCGGCTCTCGCTGTTGTTTGATCTCTTGACACGTATTCTGCATACCATTTCTTTGCTGCAGAATAATCCATGAGTTTTTCGCTGCATACACCCAGCTTAAAAATAATTGAATTTTCAACCTCCGGATTCGCAGCGACAAAAAAGAAATCTGTCCGCAATCTTTCGAGGCTATACATATACCATTCATGTGCATTCTTAAAATCATTTGCAAAGAAATATGCGTCGGCTTTGTACAGATCGAGACGCGATCGCATTGGATTATAGAAATACCGGGTCTCGAGAAGATCAAAATAGCCGAACGCTTTTGTTACTCGACCGCTGTCTGCCGCAGTTTTGGCGAGATATGCAGCGGCGACGGCACTTTTCACATGATTTGGATTTTGAACAAGGAATTTGTCAAGCACTTGGACTGCTGAATCTTTTTCCATCATTCCATCGAGCGCAATGCCAAGCTCGTACTGTGCAGAGGGAGCCGTCTCGCGATCTGAATACTTTTCTAATAAAAGTTTATATGTGAGCACAGCACTTTCATAATTTTTAGCCGTCAAATAAGAATCGCCAAGCAGGAGAAGCGCAACATCTCTCCCGCGTGCACCGGAAGATTTCGACAAGAACTCCGTTCCCAGTGTCCGCACTTCTTCCGGCTTCTCCGCCAATTGCAGGCGGAGCGTGAATGCCGCCACAACCGCTTGATCGGTAAGCTCGCCTGCCGGATACAGCGTTGTAAGAGAATCGTAGAGAATAATCGCCCGTGAAAGAAATTCTTTTTTCTTTGCAGTCTTCTCCCCTTCTTTCAACGCAAGCAGTTCAAACGACTGCGCTTGTCTGAACCACGCCATCGGGCGCAGAGTTTCTTCCAGATCGACCGTGAGAGCGTATGCAAACTGATCGGCGGCAAGCTGGTAATCTTTTATATCGGAGAAATAGATTTCGGCAAGACGATAGGCAAGATTCCCTTTTGATTTCTGTGCAATGACATCTCCGACTAAAAGCGCAAGCTTCTGCGTGCTCGCATCTTTGCTGCGCAGATCAAAAGCCTTGATGAGACGAATTTGTTTTTGTGCTTCAGGAACAAACTCGCTGCTCGGATAGCGGCGCTGGAGATTTTCGAATGCCGCAATCGCTTCATCCATATTGCCGGATTTTTTCCACGCTTCACCAAGCTTCATCGTCGCATCGTCAACTAATTCACTCGATGGAAAATGTTCAAGAAGCCAGTCACAAAAATCGATTGCAGTCTTCGTATCACCAACTTCGTCGTTGGCGACCGTGGCTCCTTCTATTAAAAGTCTGGGCAGGTTGGGATCGGATGGATACTGTTGACGGAATAGATTCGTCAACCGCACCGCTTCCGTAAAATTCTTTGTTGTGACAGCGCCCTTCATTGCGCCGACAATAATTGCCCGACGATCCGCATTTCCGACGCTGTCGGTCAAGGCGCGCGAATACAACTGCGCCGCTTTTACTGGATCGCCTGTGCGCTCAGCGGCAACGCCGGCTTTATAGAGCGCTTCCCCGTTGCGGAGTCCGCGGATTTTTCCGGCTTTCTCGAACAACTCAAGCGCCCGTGCATTCAACTGCATGCGATTGTTCGCTTCCGCCATTTCTATATATGCATCCTGCCGAAGCTGCTTGGGAGCTTTCAAACTGTCATCCGCCGCCGATTTCCATGCCGCCAGCGCTTCTTCTGTTTTACCGACTGCATTTTTCAGAACACCGAGTGTAAAGAGCGCATCGTAGTAGCTCGATGTCGATTTGAAATTCGTTGTCACTTCGGACACTGCCGTTTCTGCTTCAGTAATTTTTCCAAGCCCGATAAGCGATTGCCCGTACAATACAAGTGCGCGGGCTTTCAACTGTGACTCTTTGGTCGCATCGATCACACGCTTGCTCTCCTGACGAGCCTGTTCAAATTGTCCAGCGGATATCAATATCTCAGCAAGTTTATTTCTCGCCGGCAGCACTTCATCGGTTGTGTACTCCTGCGTGAGGGTCCGTAAAACGCGGAGCGTATTGTCTGTATCCTTGAGCCTGCCATAGTACTCGGCAGCTTTAAGAAGCGCAACCGGGGCAAATTTACTGCTCGGGTGAAATGTTTTCACGCGTTCAAATGCCATCGCCGCTTCGCGGTCATTCTTCATTGCGGCATATTCCTCCGCAACATTCATCCACGCTTCCGGCGCTTTCATATTGTCGGTATACGCCAGAGCGAAATTCTGGAACGTATAACGGGCGTCGTCGTGCTTGCCGAGCTTGGATTGTGTTAAGCCGAGATAAAAACGCGCTTCAATTCCCTGCGCACTGCTCGGGTAGAGATTGATGAACGTGCGGAATTGTTCCAGCGCAAGATCGTACATCTTGTCGTTATAGAGATTGACGGCAAGCTTAAAATCGCCATTCTCTTTGGCATCCTGCGCAAAGGCGATGCAAGAGAACAAAAGTAAAACGGAGAGAAGTTTGATTTTCATTTGTGCAAAATGTAGCCAAATATGAGAGGATTAGCAAGAAAGTGAAGATGGGAGATTAAGAGATTTTGAGAGGATGAGAAGATGAGATTGGGTGGTTGAGTGATTGGGTGATTGAATGATTGAGAGATGTTAAGATTATGAGAAAAGAGAAAAAAGGATAGATAAAGAACATCTGATTCCACTTATTCTCCACCTTCTTGACAATGCATACAAGAAAAACCATATTGTTCCTGTTCCCGGGTTGCCAAAGCGCTTAACAGTTATTACCAATGAAAATTCATGATATATGCTGAAGAAATAACATTTGGGACGAAGAGAAATATCAGTCGACTTTTCATGCGTGATAGTCGCAAAAGACCGACTCAGTCTCACGAAGTTTTCAAAGGAATCCCTTTGGGAGATGCCTTCGGCAGACCTATTCAGATGTTAGGCACACACCGAAAATAAAGGATTATTGTTTGCAGTCGGAAATATTAAAAAATTTATTTCTCTTTATTTGTGGGATAGCTGCCGCCTCTTTGGGTTATCTAATAAAACGAAAAATAGAACGGCGTTCACAGCATGAATCACTTGAACTTGATTTGAAAGTATTGAGTATTAGAAAAGAACTTAATCAACAGAACGTTTCGCCAGAAGAATTAGTAAAACTCAAAGAAATGTTACTTAAGAAGAAAACTAATACTTACAAGGACTTATCTGTAATTGAGCCATTAATTCGAAAATCAAATGAACGTATTATTACGCAAGCAGAGATTAATGAACTCGCATTTAATGAATACGATAAAGCAACAATCACTCTCAATCACGTTTTGCAAGAGCTTTACAATAAGATTCATGGTGAACGTCGGAAGGAACATGAACAAGCTCAAAATGCATGGCTTGAATATATGAAAAAGCAAGCTGAATACACTTCCAATGAATATAAAGGCGGCAGCATCCAGTCATCTGTTTATGCCTTTGAAGCGATAAGAATAATAAAACAAAGAACTGAAGAAATAATAGAATTAAACAAGGACCTTGATATAAGATAATATGGCGTATGCCTAACCAAGCGCTCCCCGCCATCCCGATATANNATCACGCAAAGCGTGATACTAAACATGAATGAGCGCACTGCAAATTGCATGGCGAGTATAGATTTAGTACAAATATAAAAGTTATCAGCATGGACTTGTTTCGTCGGGTGCATGTTGCAAATTTGAGGTGCCGCAGCTTACTTGTCCGCC
>PLMS01000149.1 GCA_003142575.1 Ignavibacteriota bacterium | reverse complement strand
GTCCAGTTAGTAAATACATATCCACCACCTGGTGTAGCGATTACTGTTACTGAAGAGCCTGAATTATATGAACCGCCTCCACTTGTCGTTCCACCTGCTATTGGAATTGATGATAGTGTTACTGTATACTGTGCTGGTGGTATAGCCGCAAAGTTTGCTACTAATGTTCTGTTTCCACTTAGTGTAAATATATAATTTGCATTTGTAGATAGGACAGTTCCATTCTCTGTCCAGTTAGTAAATGTATATCCGTTGTTCGGCATTGCGGATATTGTTACTGAAGAGCAGGAATTAAACGTTCCGCCTCCACTTGTCGTTCCGCCTCCAAACGGATTGGATGATAACGTTACTGTATACGGGATAATTGTTGTGAAGGTCCATACATAGTTACTTGCCAGGGGATTACCTGCCAAGTCCATAGCCGAGGTTTTCATCGTGGCTGTATATATGGTATTTGATGTGAGATTGCTTGCCGGTACAAAAGTAGCAGTTGTGCCGGAGTAGAACACAAAGCCGTTAATTTGCGTTGTGCCTTGCATTAAAATAAATGTCGATGTCTGAATAGTTGTAGGATCCATTGTCTTACTAAAAGTTGCGGCAATGTGTTTATCCAAAGCAACACATGTTGCGGTATTAGCAGGGTCTGTAGAAATTACTGTGGGTGGAGTGACGACCGCTACTGTGCCTGTTGTAAAGTTCCACACATAGTTGCTTGCAATGGGATTGCCTGCAAGATCTTTTGCCTCGATTGTAATCGTGGCTGTATATATGGTATTTGGTGCGAGATCGCTTGCCGGGTCAAAGATGGCAGTTACGCCGGAGTAAGACACAAATCCGGAAATTGGCGTTATACCTTGCTGCAAGATAAACGTCGATGTATGAATAGTTGCAGGATCCATTGTCTTGCTAAAAGTCGCGGCAATCTTCTGGTTCAAAGGCACACCTATTGCGGCATTAAGTGGGTCTGTAGAAATTACTATAGGAGGAGTGATAACCACTGCTGCGCCTGTTGTAAAGCTCCATACAAAGTCACTTGCCAGAGCATTGCCCGCAAGATCTTTAGCCCCGGTTGAAATTGTAGCAATATATGTTGAGTTGGGTAAGAGGTTGTTTGCAGGTGCAAAGGTGGCAGTTACGCCGGAGTAGGACACAAAGCCGGAAACTGTCGTTATACCTTGCCTTAAGGAAAATGTCGATGTTTGAATAGTTGTGGCATCCATTGTCTTACTAAAAGTTGCTGCAATTTTCTGGTTCAAAGGCACACCTGTTGCGACATTAACAGGGTCTGTAGAACTTACTGTTGGTGGAATGACGACCACTGCTGTGCCTGTTGTAAAGCTCCATACAAAGTTATTTGCCAGAGCATTACCTGCAAGATCCTTAACAGCAGTTGTAATCGTGGCTGTATATACGGTACTTGGTGCGAGATTGCTTGCCGGTGCAAAAATTGTAGTTGTACCGGAGTAAGACACAAAGCCGTTAATTGGCGTTGTACCCTGCTTCAAGGTAAATGTTGCGGAGGTAAAAGTTGAAGCATCCATTGTCTTACTAAAAATAGCGGCAATTTTCTGGTTCAAAGGCACACCTGTTGCAGCATCAATTGGGTCTGTAGAACTTACTGTGGGTGAAGTGATAACCGCTGCTGTGCCTGTTGTAAAGTTCCATATAAAGTTATTTGCCAGAGCATTGCCTGCAAGATCCTTAGCCCTGGTTGTAATTGTGGCAGTATATCCGGTATTTGGTGCGAGAGGGCTTGTCGGTGCAAAAATTGCAACTATACCGGAGTAGGACACAAATCCGGAAACTGACGTTGTACCTTGTTTTAAGATAAATGTTGCCGAGGTAAAAGTTGAACCATCCATAGGCGTGCTGAAGGTTGCAGCGATTTTCTGGTTGAACGGCACACCTGTTGCGGCATTAGCAGGGTCTGTAGAACTTATTGTGGGTAGAGTGATGTTCGGTGCGTCGCCTGTTGTAAAGGTCCATACATAGTTATTTGCAAGTGCAATACCGGCCACGTCCTTGACTCCGGTCGTAATTGTGCAAGTATAAGTGAGATTCGGATCTAGACCGTTCGGCACTACAAAAATCGCAGTGGTGTCAGAGTACATCACCGCTCCTAAAACAGGGGTGGTGCCTTGCCATACGTTAAACGTTGATGCCGTGATTGAATTCGGATCCATCGGTGTACTGAAAGTTGCCAAGATTTCCTTTACGGTGGAAACGTTAGTCGACCCGGCAGTACCACTTGTCTTGGCGAGTGTCGACGTTTTCTTAACAGTGGCGGCGATAGCCGACTCGTTGGCATTACTTATCTTGTTAAGAGGCACATTCGCTCCACCATTAGCGGGGGATGTGCGAATCACCGTTGGTGCGACACAGACGTTTACGATTCCCGTAACTTCATCTTTACAGCCGCCCAGAAAAACGACGAAGAGTAAAGCGGCGGTCAGTCCTGCTGAAAGCGAGATGCCGAGGAATCCCCGAATCATTCGGGAGAAGTACGCCAATCGGCTAAAAGCAGTTGTTGGATTTGTTGTTGGAGTGTTCATGATGTCCCTCTATAAGTGGTTAACGGGTGAATTAATTTTTTTTGTAATTTGAATCTTGCATCTGTTCATGATGATTGTCGTCTCCTCGATGATGTTTTTGCTTTCACCGATATTTCGTTCGACTTCTTTTTTTTTCTCAACGATTTTTGTGATCTCATGAGGCTGGCATTGGACTTTTTCAATTGCTCAATGCTTTTTTTAAACTCATCAACTTGTCGCTTGGCTTCCTCTTTGGCAACACCGTATTTTTCTTGGAGCGTTCCCACTAGCTGTTCGTGCTTCCCTGCTATTGCAGCGAGATCGTCGTTCATTAATTTCCCCCAATGCTGCACCGCTTTTCCTCTTCGTTGCTTCCACTGTCCTTCAACTCGATCCCAGTTCATTATGCAAGCTCCTTTTCCTTTTAAATGTTCATCAGTAGAAGTTCCCTTCGGTCGTCGATGAAGGGATAAAAACCTTCCCTGAAGGGTGAGCAAGTATACCAATGACTGCGTTGAGAAGTAATAGCTCGAAAGGATGAAAAAGGAATTAATCCTTTTTAGAAGAGTCTAAATAAAACATGGCACATAGAACGCGATCGAACTGCTTTTAATCAGAAGGACAAAAAGAAACGCCCGGTGTTAAGGATGAAAAGCATTCTAATAAGAGGAAAAATAATACCGACTAAAACGGAGGGATCGTTTGTTGTCTTGGGACTTTCCTTTTGAAGGATACTAAGAAGTAAAATTTCTCAATGGAATTGCCATATTTCGCAATAAAAATTAATGGTTTTCTTCGTGGGTATACTTTGCTATCTGCAGGCGGGTGTGCAGCGCCAATTTTTCCATGATGTTATGCACATGGCTTTTCACCGTGTGGGTAGCGATGTTGAGTTGCTGAGCAATTTCCTTATTGCTCAGACCATCAGCAATCAGCACAATTATTTCACGTTCGCGTTTCGTCATGCGTACGGCATTGGGCAGTTTCCCGTTCCCCCTCTTGAGAGCAAACTCAATCACATGAGAAAAAAGTGAATCGGTCAGTGAGGGAGGAAGAACTTTTACTCCTTGTGCCACAGATCGTATAGTTCCAAGAAATTCCTTTACCGTCGCGTCTTTCAGGATGAAACCCGATGCTCCTGCCTCCACAAACTCAACAATGTCTGATTGTGATGGTACAAAACCCATTCCTATCACTTTTGCTTCAGGCATTTTTTTCCTTATCGATTCTACAACAGGCGACTCTTTGAAATTTTTCAGACCCATATCCATAAGAATCACATGAGGTTCTATTCGGCTTGCTTTCAACAGAACATTATTACCGCTTCCTATGGTAGCCGCGACATGCATATCCGGTTGTCCATTGAGCATAGCAGTGATACCATCGCACAACACGCGATTATCTTCAATGACCATTATTCTGATTTTTTTCATTGGACAGTATCTTTTTGTTTCTATGACGCAGCTAAAACGCCGAGATCAGGTGTTGCAGCACTCCGACCTCTATATTGATCTCAGAAAGTTAGTGAGGTCTCTCTTCTCTTATCTGATTACACTCAATACCGTTAGAAAAGTAATGATTCTAAAAATAAGATGCAAGAGATATGCCCAAACCTATAACGAAGTCATAGATAGTCTCATGCAGGAACAACTCTGCAGATTTCGTTGTCCCCCTGACTTCAATTAGTATAGAGAGACTTTAAAATGTCGTTGCTTTGTGGTAGTATCACTTGACAGCAGAATGAAACTGCTCTGAGTGCGAACGGAGTTTATTTCCGTAGTGCCGATAATTTCCTGAACAATTCTATTTCTTGCTCACTGAGATGATCAGGTAGTTGGATTATAATAGTTACATACAGATTCCCGAATTCGTTTTTTGTGCCATACACCGGCATTCCGAGACCCAAGAGTCTCAGCATCTTGCCGTTGGGCGTTTCTTTGGGAATATCTACATTGACCGTATCCTTCAAGGTTTTAATCCGCGCCTTGCCGCCGAGTACGGCAGTATACAAGTCGACCGGTCTATCGCAATAGAGATCATTTCCTTTACGCTGAAATTCCGGATGTGATGCGACTTTGATTGTGATGTAAAGATCACCGTTTGGGCCGCCGTTCAACCCACGACCTCCCTTGCCTTCCAATCTTAACACTTGCTGATCCATGATCCCCGGCTTCATTGCGAACTTAATTGTTTGACCGTTGACCTTAAGAAATCGGGTAGAACCATGATAGGCTTCTTCAAGCGAGAGTGTTGTTTCAGCTTTAAGATCCTCGCCTTTGAGGACAACGCTCCGTCTTCCTCGTTGCTGGCCGCTGTGTTGTCCAAAGAGCATCTCAAAGAGATCACCGACACCTTCATCGGTAAACGTCGAATCGGATTCATTCGTGCCCGTCCGGCGTGTTTGTCCGCCGCGGCCGCTTGCGTACTTCGACCAATCGAATCCGCCCGGCTGTGCTCCGGCTGCCTCGTACTGCTTCCAATCTGCGCCAAACTGATCGTATTTTTTTCGTTTCACCGGATCGCTGAGGACTTCGTTGGCCTCGTTGATATTCTTAAACTTCTCCTCAGCTATTTTGTCCCCTTTGGTTTTGTCGGGGTGATATTTGTTGGCAAGCGCTCGATACGCTTTCTTTATTTCTGCAGACGTTGCTGTCTTACCAACCCCAAGATCCTTGTAATAATCTTTATAGTTCATAATCTTTCCGTCTGGTACTCATTCTTGGAAGCAATGACACAAGATATTTATCATCCATCAACTCGCATTTGCGCTGCACATAGGAATTCATTATTCCAGAGATAGCCGCAACGCAATTCATCAGCATATCGTTCCTTTCAAGAAAACACTATTCACTTCTTCGTACAGCATCGTCACGATTGATGCATGCGAGAATACACATGCACAACATGTGCAGCCATTTCACTCAAAATCCTAGAACATCCCGTACTGCGGTTCGAAGTGCGAACCACTCAAACTGGATGAACGGGTCATCTGGCTGCCGAATATATTTCACCTCACCGATCTTCATCGAATCCGATTTATCCGGCACATTGGTCCCGCGGATCTTTAAGTTGTTGGCAATGAACGAAGTAATACCGTTGGAAAAGCCCTTTTCGCTTTCTGTCTGTTTGTCAATGGCTGCAAGGGTCAGGTCTCTGTAGATACCCCGCAATTTACCGCTGGCGCGTCCCGAGACGACATTGACATCAAATGTTGCCTCCTGAAGGACACCCGTCTTGATGCGCATCTGATCGGATATCTCAAGCATAGAATTGAGCGGGCTAAGGTCCATTTTACTCAGCGAACCATTGTAATGGAACGAGAACTCCGGCGATGCGACAGGAATTCTCATAAGTACTTTCATCGTCCCGGCGTTTGCGAGATTCCCTTGTGCGTGAATAACTAAAATGGCGCCTTGGTCGCCATGATTGGCAATTCCTTCTGCCAACACCTGCATATTGCTAAATATTATGAAAGCCGGCTTCGAGCCGAATACAAACCTTTCACAGTACTTCAGCCATCCGTTCATAAAACTCAAGCTATCGACCTGCAGGGTTTCCTTTATCGAAGAAAGAATCTCGTTCGGCATGAAGGGACCTGAACTGTCTCTGCTGTCGGGTTTGTCCTTGTTCACCAGAATGTCGAGGACCGCATCATGAATGTGGACAGAACGGGCATGGTAGCTCTTCCCTTGCAGTAGTTCGAGACAGCCCAAACCCATCACGCGGCATTGCGGAGTCACAAAGTTCAATCGTGTTCTTCTGAATTTACTTCCTCTGAAGAACTCATCATCGCCTGCCAACGAATGAACCTCTAATGATTCAGCCACCATCTGTGAATTCGGCACCGATATAAGCAGCTGTTTGCAACGAAGTCTATACTGCGACTGCTGGAAACTTAGCTCGATGTCTTGCGCATCGAGGTTTACATTAGCAAAATCATTAGGTGCAAGACTTCCTCCCCAGAGAAGATGCATCCAGCGGATCCCGCTCACAGAGAACGGACCCATATTGCTCGAGAATGTGCTATCAACTGCGCTCAGCGCAACGGAATCAAATCCAAAGCGGTTCTTTAAGACGCTGTAATTCATGTCGGCGATGCGTATCGAGTACGCGGGATACGCCTCAGCAAAAGCCCTTGTAATCCTGGGCTTGACGAACCTGTTCACAAGGGGATCGGGAAAGAACAGGAACGTCAACACGCAGACGAGCACTATGGCTCCTACGGCGGAGCCCGCATACGACGCTATCTTTAGCGGCGACAGCTTCCGTCTATCAGTTGTTGGATGTTCATTCTGCATAAGTTCTATCACCTAGCATTCTTTATCACGATTGTAATGTGCATGCTTTTCTTAAAAGTGTGCAGAGAGAAAGATTGATGGTTGCAAATGTCATATCAATCTCACGAGGGCAACAACCCCAGATAAAATGATCAAGGCGCCGGAAATCCTATTGACCCATCTGAGTCCACCTGCGTCCAGCTTTTTTCTGAAGATTGTAGCAACGTAACTAAGAGTCAGAAACCATAGACACGAACCTGTAAACACTCCGAGGACAAGAATGCACGCTGAAACGAAAATAAGCCTATGTCCCAGCCCAAATGCAGCGAACACTGCAACAAAGGCAAAGATGGTCATTGGATTGGTAAGTGCGAGGAGAAAAGGGGAGACGTACGATCCCAACAATCCCTTATTGTCGTAGGGGATTACAGGATCCTTGCGTTTAGCACGAAATGTCCTTACTCCAAGAAATAAGAGTAATCCTCCTCCAATCAGACTCACCCAAAAGTGCTGGCTGGCAATCACATCCGAGATAAACGTGAGACCGAACGCAGCGATACTGCCATAGAGCGAATCTGCGGTTGCAGCCCCCAGGCCGATGATCAGACCGCGTGAGTGTCCTTCAGCCACTGTCTTGCGGATGCACATTATTCCAATCGGTCCAATAGGCACCGCCATCGCAAATCCAATAATCAGTCCTTTTAAGAAAAAGATTGGCTCCATGTGCTCATGTTCCGATCATCTTGTTATTGTTGACACAGTTAGGATTGGTGTTTCGATCTCTCTCTATTCTAGTATGCAGGAAACTCGTGCAACTGGAACGCATTAAATTTCTCGGCAAACTAACCGTCATAATTTCGAAATTATATTTCGTACTTTTTCCTTAGTTTTTCCAAGTTTATTCTGCACTCTTCCCAATAATTCTTCTTCCTTACCTTTTTAGAAAAGCAAATCATCATCAGTGAGGTTCGCGAATTGTTGTTTGAGTTTACCTGCGACTTCATTCCAGTTTCCTTTCATGATCAGCGAATTCATTTGATAACTCCTTTATAATTGTGATTGATAAATATTGCATGTATTAGTGTCAGTACCAATAATAACTTTACTCATTCAACTGAATACATTCTGTCAATTCTGCCTGAATAAGCATGTTTTCTCGCTCAGACTTATTAAAGTTATTTTTTAGGAAATCCAACTACATCCGCAACACCGTTGCGAAGAGCAAACCACACAAACTGGAGAAAATAATCTTCTGGATCCCGCGTGTATTTTATTTCACCGATCTTCATTAAGCCTTTTTTGTCTGGTATGTTGGTTCTGCGGATAATAAATATTTTACCGATGAGAGAGGAGATCCGATCGAAAATTCCTTTTTCACTTCCAGTATTTTTATTGAGAACGACGATGGATAGGTCTTTGTACTCGGCTCGCAAGGTACCGCTTGCATGCCCCGAGTGAACATTGATATTATACGTTGCAGAATAAAGGACTCCGGATTTAATACGTCGATGTTCACCTGCTTCAATGAACGAATTTAATTCGGTAACATCCATCGTGCTAACCGAACCGGAGTATCGTAAAGAGAAATCTGTCGATGTGAGAGGAATTGCCATAAACAGTTTCATTGTGTCGGAATTCATAAAAAGTCCCTCCCCATGAATAACTGTAGTATCAAGGTGAGATGTATGATTAGCAATTCCACTTACCGAGACATTGACTTTATTAAACGTAATCACTCCAGGTATTGCTTCAACTGCATACCTCTCGCAATATTTCAACTGTCCATTAATGATTTTCAAACTACCTACTTTAACTATTTCCTTCATCGAAGAGAGAGCTTCGTTTGGCATCTGTGGGTTCGATGAGTTCTTATCATAGGGCTTATCCATGTTCACCAGAATATCGGCAAAGACACCATGTATATTAATACTTTTGGCCTTATACGTATTCCCTTGAAGCAATGCAAGACAATCCAAACCCATTATTTTTATTTGAGGAATATCAAAACGAAATCTGGTTTGTCTGAATGGACTATTTGCAAAGAATTGTTCATCGTGTAGTAAAGAATAATACTTAATGGAATCAGTCACCATTTCAGAATCAGGCACCGATATATGCAGCATTCCAAAACGAAGTACATTCTGAGACTGACGAAAAATAAGTACAATTTTGTGTGCATCGAGTACTGAACTTGTAAGAGTATGAGGAGTAAAATCTCTTTGCCGAAGAATATCCATCCAACCGATGCCGCTCACAGAGAATGAAGCAGCACTGCATGTAAACTCTCTAGTCTTCAGTGTTATAGAATCACACCCTAAACGATTTTTCCAAACATTGCAATGCACGTCGCCAAACTGTACTGAGTATGCCGGATAAGCTTCTGTAAAAGCTTTCGTAATTCGGTCTTTTAAGAATGTGTTGATAAAAGGATCCGGAAAGAAAATGATTATCCCTACACAGATGAGTATGATGGACCCAATAACAAAACTTACATACTTCGCGACTTTCGCCAGCGATAGTATTCGCCAATTGAATGATGCTTTTTTAGTCGGCGGTATTTTTATCATTGTTCTTTCTTCCTTTTCGACATCGGTGCTGACTTCGTTTGCCTCCGTACGTTATCCGGCAACTCGTACTTGCGCTGCGCGAAGTAATTCATTGTTCCAGAGATAGCCGCGTCGGAGCTCATCAATAACGGTTCCCGGTTCACTCCCTTTATGTTTTGCCATTGCCACAGCTTCATGCAGATCATGGTTGAATGGTGTACCGACACTTTCGAAAGGGAGAACTCCATACGTCTCCAACAACGCAAGAAGTTTTTGATAGATGATTTGCAGTCCTTTCACAAAGGGTTGCTCCGCGTCGTTTGCGCACTGCAACGCTTTTTCCATATCGTCGATGATGTCTAATAGGGGAAGCATCATTCTCCGTTTGCTTTCCTCGGCAATCTTGTTACCGTCACGCTCAATGCGGCGACGATAATTCTTGAAGTCTGCAAGTGTGCGCAGGTTCCGGTCACGCTCATGTATTAACTCTTCGTGCAATCTCTGGATTTCTGCTGCCCAATCAGCTGGCGGCAACAGGTTCTGTTCGTTCTCGCGTATGTGTATTTCCATGGTACACCTTTTTTACTGTTCGTCAACTAACTTTCACAAGCTGTTTGCCAAGATTTTCTCCTGCAAACAATCCGATGAAAGCCTTCGAAGCATTTTCCAGTCCCTCAACTACGTTTTCGGCATACTTCAGTTTCTTTTCCTTCAGCCAATCCGCCAACTGACGTATTCCCTCGTCGAACCGATCTGCGTAATTATGTACTATGAAGCCCTTCATGAGGGCGCTATAAGTTAATAAGCGAGGCTGGATTCGTGGACCTGTCGGAATTTGTGTCTCGTTGTATAAGGAAATTTGTCCACACAAGGGAATACGGGCGTTATTGTTTATCAAAGAAATGACTGCGTCCGAGATGTCACCGCCGACATTATCAAAGTAAATGTCAACGCCATCCGGACAAGCTTCCTTCAATGCTTTCCTCAGATGAGGAGCGGTTCTATAATTGATTGCGGTATCAAATCCCAGTTCATCAATCAAGTATTTGGTCTTCTTATCAGACCCGGCAATGCCGACAACACGACAACCATATATCTTGGCGATCTGTCCTACAATCGTTCCTACCGCACCGGCCGCACCGGAGACAACAACCGTTTCACCCTGCTTTGGCTTTCCAATATCCAACAATCCGAAATACGCGGTAAGCCCGGGCATTCCCAACACTCCCAGCGCTGTACTCACTGGAGCAATTTCAGGATTTACCTTCCGCACTTCTTTCTCGCCGGCTATGGAGTAATCCTGCCAGCCGAGACTTCCGACTACCAAATCCCCTTTGACAAAGTTATTTGATTTTGACTCGACGACCTCTCCGACAATGCCTCCGTTTAGAACTTCGTTGAGCTGAAAGGGTGCAACATAGGATTTTCGATCATTCATCCTGCCTCTCATGTAGGGATCAACGGAAAGAAATCGTGTCCGCAGTAATACCTGTCCGTTCGTCGGCTCAGGTATTGCGGATGTAACTAACTTGAAACAACTCTCATCCGGTATTCCGATTGGTCTCTTGACTAAGAGGATTTGTCTATTGATTTGTTGTTGCACTGTACCTTCATGCCTCCATAGAAATTAGATTGTTTGATGAGATCATTTGGCGTACATAGGATAGTCTGTATATCCCTTTTCACCCGGAGAATAAAATGTTTTCATATCAAGTTCTTTTGAGAGCGGCCAGCCGTTAACGAATCGTTCAACGAGATCAGGATTATTAATAAATGGTTTACCGAATGCAATAAGATCTGCAAGTCCGCCTTGTAATTCGCTTTCAGCGCGTTCTTTGGTATATCCACCACTAAGAATAATTGTGCCTTGAAATCTTTTGCGGATAGCTTTTTTCATTTCGATGGGCACTTCCGGCGCTCCCATGCTGCTATGGTCTACTAGATGGATATACAGTATCTCCATGCGATTGAGCTGTTCAGAAAGATATTTATATGTGTCATCTATTTTAGGATAGAGAGGCATATCGCTTGCTACACCGTACGGAGATAATCGTATACCAATCCTCTCCTTTCCAATCGCTTCAACTGCGCCTCCTATTACTTCTATCAGGAAACGGCACCGGTTTTCAATGCTGCCTCCGTAGTTATCATTTCTTATGTTGCTGACAGGAGATAAAAATTGTTCTAAGAGGTATCCGTTTGCGCCATGAAGTTCTATACCATCAAACCCCGCTTTTATAGCGTTAGTAGCAGCGGCAATGTATTCTTGTTTCGTATGTTTTATTTCTTCAATGTCCATTGCTGTTGGGACTGGATAATCCTGCAATCCCAGAGCATCTGTCCACATTTGTCCGGCGGGCTTAACAGCAGAGGGTGCGATAATTTTTGCACTTTCGAGCATATTCGCAGGATGGCTGATGCGCCCGGTATGCATGAGCTGAACAAATATTTTTCCATATTTGGAATGTACGGCATTTGTGATTTTCTTCCAGCCCTCCACCTGTACTCCGCTAAAGATACCAGGGATACGGCTATAACCAAGACCGTTCGGCGAAGGAGACGTCCCTTCGGTAATGATGAGTCCTGCAGCAGCACGCTGTCCGTAGAATGCAGCCATTAATTCGTTTGGGATATTACTCATTGCACGAGAGCGCGTCATAGGCGCCATAACGATTCGATTTTTTAGATCGATGTTGCCCAGTTTATAAGGGTTTAATAATCCGACATTTTTCATTTTGCATTTCCTTGATGAACATCATATACATTACATTTGTTCCAAACAACAACTGGGTTGCAATTGCCCAAGAAACACGACGAAATAATTTTCTATGGCTATTTAATTGTTAATATTCCTCAAAATGAAAAACCCGCTTGCGCGACAAGTAACAATCGTCCTTTTTTTTCAATGGGTAAAAACGGATCCAATTCCAGACCAATATTTACTTTTTTGGTAAAACCGATATTGACTATTCGTACTATCTCCGCTAAATCCAGAAACATCGATAAAGCAAAACCGCCTCGACCGATCCCAACATCAACTGGTGAATTTACACCAAAAGCTCCTATCCCCGCGCTGACAGGAAATCGATTTCCTGTTCCTGGATCAATATAATAGAACCGTACCATCGCACTGTAGTTTCCATATTGAATCGAATCATCGGCTCGTGTATCGTGAAACACTTTGGGGATGGCGAGTGAGAATCCTAATTCGATTCTTGGACCTCTCACCCGAAAATATTGTGTCATACTGTTGGAACGATCCACTGCGCCGATTTTAATGGTGTAATCTGGTTCGATATGGACGCCAAGAATTGCCCAGTCAGGCAGTGAATCTACCGGCACTAACACTCTTTCAAGTTCTTCCGGACGTATATTGGCGAACGTACCATAAGCGGCGCGATATTGAATGAACATTGCGCGATCTTTGTAGGGATCGCCATGACTTCGATATGTTACTACACGTCGTTCGTACGATGGAGCCGCTATGCCATCTCGCAACAGTATCGTTGTTGTTATTCTAACAAACTGGGGTCCCATGCTAGGCCGAATACTATCGCGCTGAAACCGCACCATGAGATTTCGAACTTGCTCGCGATCCAGTGTAACTGCCGTCCGGATATTATTGCTGCCGGCTTCGGGAATAACGCTGACGTATCTACTGAGTTGTTCAACGTCTTGGTGTTCTTCCACCGTTACAACACAATCCGTTACATACCGAAATCGTCGCCCCTCGGAATCCGTTACTCTAAGCCCGATGGGAAATAATCCTGGTGTTATAGTTTTAGGAATGACCGTAACGTATCTAAGTCGTCCAATTGATTTGAGCGTCGTTCCTTCGATAAGCAGTATCGGAGTAATGATTCCCGCTGTCGCGGTATTATCGTTTCGTTGAATGACCAAAAGAACCGTGTCACCCGGAAAGTAGATCGACTTGTCGACAGAGACATCGATCCTCTCATCCTCATCCGTAGACTGAATGAGTACCGAAGTTTTCTGCTGTGCATGGGCGCAGAGTATTCCGATAACACAAAGCAGAATACATTTAATAAATTTTGATTTCAACATGTCGTCTCTTTGGCGATCATCATGATTATCTCACATAGTACAAATAACCGTAAAACATAACAATCGCTCAAATGTATGAGAAAGTAATTAATCCTTTTATTGATCCCGACACATTGACATCGGATGGACGAAGTCTGCTGAATCGCTGTACAGTTGCAGACCTTACTTCTTATTCTACCTTTTTAAAATCAATATATCCCCGCTCCACGTCTGTGTGAAGTAACTGTACACTGCATCTGTGACCAACATCTAAACCTTCAAAGCCACTCACCACTCTTCCTTCAATGGGCGGATGCAGAAGACGGACCCACGTCCCTTTAGCTGATGCGCCGGTGACGATGGCATCGAACCGTTGATTTATCTTTGACTCCAATACCATAGCCGCTGCGGACTTTCCAACCTGCCGTTCAACCTTTTTTGCCGCATCCTCATTTTCTGTACAGTGTTTTGCGAGTGCCTCTAATTCATCGGTCGTATAGGGCATGGAACCTTCCGCCATTGCTGCTTTCAGTAACCGCTGCGTAATCAAATCGGGATACCGGCGATTCGGTGCTGTAGAATGAGCATAATCTTTCACCGCAAGACCGAAATGTCCTGCAGAACTCCCTCCCGGAAGTTCGACAACATATTCACCGGCACCTAAGAGCTTGATGATACTGAGAGAAAGGTCGGGAAAGCGAAGAGGATCGGCGGATTTTGCAGACATCAAGAATTTATCCAGCGCTAGGGAATCTGGTTCTTCAGGAAGTGTAAAAGCATGTTCTAGGGCAAGCTCGACGATTCGATCCCAGCGTTTTGGTGTCTTGACAACACGCCGCAGTGACGGTAACTTTTTAGCTGCGAGGTATCGTGCCGTCACACCATTTGCCGTAATCATAAAATCCTCTATGATATCTTTGGCACAGTTCCTTCTATCAGCTTCTAAGTCCTTAATCTCCTCTCCGTCAAATATAGGACGAGCTTCTATTGTTTCGAGATCAAGTGCGCCATGCTCGTGCCGGAGGGATTTCAGCTTTCG